>JAAZYK010000136.1 GCA_014239685.1 Dehalococcoidia bacterium
TCCGATCCATTGGGAACATGAAGGCAATCGGGCGATGAGAGACGGCGACTGGAAGTTGGTTTCTGAATACCCGGGCGCATGGGAGCTTTACAACATCTCGGACGATCGAACGGAACTAAACAACCGGGCGGATGGAGAGAAAGGTCGTTTAACGAGGATGTCACGGGAGTACAACGCCTGGGGCGAGAGGGTCGGCATCGTCAACTGGGTGGATCGATGGGACGCCATCAGGCTTGGTCCAATCGGCAAAAGGAACCACCGGGTCGGGTAGGCCCGATGGAGGTCTGGTGGTAACTTGAAACGCTGCACGATGCGCTGGCCACACGGACTTTTATACAACTTCGGGGGCGGTAACCCCGCCTGATGTCAACGCCGAACGAAATGAAGAAAGTCTTCACCATGCGTAGCACCGCCATAATCAGGTTCTGCAATCGGAGGCAGGGCAAGAGCAAGGACCGTCAATGATGCCGGTTCGCATTCGCTGGATCGCGCTCGGCGCCGTTGGTATTACGGTGATCGCAATCATCGTCACCGTTTTACTAATGACCGGCGACGATGCTCCCAGTGTGATCGCCTCGCCGACGCCTTCAGCCGAGGACAATGAATTCGTACCGCTGACTCCATTCCAGGCGCGCGTACTCGGATTCGACGGGCTTGACGAGGTCAATCTTCCTCAGGACAACCCCTTTAGCGAAGCGAAAGTTGCGCTTGGGCGGCTACTGTTCTTCGATCCCAGGCTCTCGGCGAACTCGGCCGTCAGTTGTGCCTCTTGCCATCAGCCGGGCCAGGGCTGGACAGACGGTCTGCCGCTTAGTTTCGGGTACGCCGGGGCGGTCCACTGGCGCAACACACCTACGGTCATCAACTCTGCTTTCCATCCGAAGTTGGACTGGGATGGAAAAGCGCTCAGGCTGGACATCCAGGCGCAGGGTGCGATGAAGGGCGCCGTGGCAATGAACATGGATCCGGTCATGGTGGAGGAGCGACTGCGACAGATCCCCGAGTACGTGAAACGCTTCGACGATGTGTTCGGCCCCGGGGGTCCGTGGTTTGAAGACGCATCACGCGCCATCGCAATATTCCAATCGACAATCCTTTCGACCAACGTCCCGTTCGATCGTTTCATGGAAGGGGATGAATCGGCCCTATCGGAGTCAGAAAAGCGCGGCTTCAAGTTGTTCACGACAACCGCAGGCTGCTCAGCATGTCACCGCGGGAGATTATTCACGGATGAGGATTTCCACGGGCTGGGGGTCCCGACCCCCGAACAGTTCTCGACCGATGCGATTCGCCAGATTACGTTGAATTATCAGCTTCGTGCACGGGGAGTCTCGGAAGAGGTCTATCGGACCGCGACCGACGACCCGGGACTGTATCTAGTGACCAAGATCGATACAGATTTCGGTCAGTTCCGTACCCCGATGCTCCGGGAACTTGGTCAGACCGCGCCCTACATGCATAACGGGGCATTCGCGACACTGGAAGAGGTCATC
Source organism: Dehalococcoidia bacterium (assembly GCA_014239685.1). Taxonomy (GTDB): domain Bacteria; phylum Chloroflexota; class Dehalococcoidia; order Lucifugimonadales; family Lucifugimonadaceae. The sequence goes on from JAAZYK010000136.1 coordinate 1,494, forward strand.
GACTTTTACAACTCAGGCGGAGGAGAATCTCCTAATCTTGACCCTCTTCTCCGGCCACTCGGTCTTACCGATCAGAATAAATCAGACCTAATCGCATTTCTGATGTCCCTGACCGGCGACCCGATTATCGTAGAAGAACCGCAACTCCCACCGTACGAGGTGATCAAGTGAAAATCCTCTATGGAGATCGAACGTAGATGGCAGATTACGTTCCACAGACGAGCGTTCCGCTACCACCACCGAACGCCAGGATAACCAACACGGCTTGCGACTATTGCGTCGTCGGTTGCGGGTATCGCGTATTCACTTGGCCAGACGGCGAGGAAGGCGGACCTCAGGCTTCTGAGAACGCGCTTGGAGAGGACTTCCCTCTCGGGGTCGGAGCGGCATGGATCAGCCCTAACCAGCACAACTTCACACTGATCGACGGCATTCGCCATCACGTAGTCGTGCAGCCGGACCCGTTCGCCTCGGTCGTCAACCGCGCGGGCAACCACAGCATTCGCGGTGGAACTCTCGCCGGGAAGGTCTATAACCCGGACGGACCGACTTCTGACCGCCTCAAGACGCCCATGATGCGCGTTAACGGCGAGTTGGTTCCGATCTCATGGGACGACGCTATCGAGGTCATGCAGCGCGTTTCAAGCCACGTGATCTCAAAGTACGGTGCGCCCGCGTGGGGGATGAAAACCTACTCTTACAACTACTTCGAAAACACCTATGCAATCTCCAAACTCGCCTTCAGATCCGTGCACACCCCCGCATACGCCCCGCACGACAAGCCAGGGCCAGGTTCCGATACTCCAGGCCTGAGTGACTCCGGAATCATCGCGTTTAGCGCCAGTTACAAGGACTGGGGCGAGGCCGAGGTGATCTTCTTTTCGGGGACCGATCCCTTCGAGACGAAGACGGTGCTGTTCACTGAATGGGTCATGACAGGTCCGCAAAAGAAGCTTATCTTCGCCACCCCCAGGCGCACACAGGGCGTCGCATGGGCCGAAGCGCGAGGGGGTCTCCACCTACAAGTGATCCCGGGCAGCGACACGGCCCTTCACCTGGCAATTATCCGTCTGATCATAGAGAACGGCTGGGAGGACCAAGAATTCATCGAGAAGTGGATCGCAAATTCATGGGAGATTGACGCCGGGATGGGGCGTGGGACCCGCAACACACCCGTCGAGTGGCGGACCACGTGGGGCCAGTTGGGGACCGATTACGAAGGGTACGTTAAGTGGTTGTTCGATCAGGACATCTCAACGTTAGAACGGGCATCAGAGATCACCGGCGTTCCAGAAGAGAAGATCAGGCTGGCCGCCGAAATTCTTGCGAAACCAGTAGACGGGGTGCGCCCCAAAGCTTCTTTCGGACTGGAAAAAGGCAACTACTGGTCGAATAACTACCTGAACACTGCCTCATATGCAGCGCTCGGGCTGATCTGCGGTGCCGGAAATAGGCCCGGGAAAATGATCTCCCGGTTGGGCGGTCACCAACGCGGCTGGAAGGGCGCAGCTCCCTACCCTCGTATTCAGAGCCCGAACAAGTTGCCCGGCCGACGACGTCAGGATATTGATCTAGATCGCTGGGTTGCATCCGGCAATTTACGGTTCGCGTGGGTGATCGGAACGCTTTGGATTCAGGCAATGGCCGCATCAGACGACATGTACCGACGCTTCGTGGAGCTGACTAGGGACAATCCGCACCAGATAACTGACACCAACCCTGTTACCGCCGCAGAGGCGTTGATCCAACGGGCCGACAGCGGCGGCATGGTGATCGTGAACTCGGAGATCTACCCGCGTGCACCGATAACAACGGAGCTTGCGGACATAGTCCTGCCCGCCTCCGGCTGGGGCGAAAGCGACCTCACACGCGCTAACGGAGAACGCCGGCTGCGCCTTTACGAAAAGTTCACGGACCCGCCTGGAGAGGCACAGCCTGACTGGTGGGCCATCGCAAAGTTCGGTCGAGCAATGGGCTACGAGGGTTACAACTGGAAAGACTCGAACGATGTCTTCGAGGAAGCGTCCAAGTTTGGACGAGACGGCGTACTCAACTACCACCCACTCGTAGTAATCGCGGAGCGGGACGGCATCAGGGCTCATGAACTTCTAAAGAGGTACGGCACGACAGGCATTCAGACACCGATCAGACTAATAGATGCCGATCTGACAGGGACGGTTCGGCTTCACGATTCGACGCTGGACTTGGAGTCGCCACAGGGTGCCGGCGTCCACCAGAAATGGCTGACGCACTTCAAATCACACTCCGGTAAAGCCGTCTTGAACAAGTCCCCCTGGGAGCTGTTCAGCGATTTCTACGATCGCATTACGCCGCAAGGCGATGAGTTATGGGTCACAAGCGGACGAATCGGCGAAGTGTGGCAGTCCGCATACGATGATCTACGCAAGCCATATCTCGCCAACAGAACTCCTGAGCATTTCGTCGAGATCCATCCAGATGACGCAATAGAACGAGGCATCGAAAGCGGCGACTGGGTGGAAATTACGAACAACGACGTACTCATCCAGACTGGTGGGTTCACCTTCACCGAGGGCGAATCGTACGGGTTCTCTGAACTGGTCGAAAAGGGCCACATAAAAACCGGAAGCGGGCGGGTGACGGCCGTCGCGATCGTTACCGATGTTGTGCGAACCGGCGTGATGTTCACGAACTTCATATGGCCTCGCTGGCCAGATTCTGCCGCCAACAGCCTCGTGCATCGGGTTCCGGACCCGATATCGAGCCGCTACAGGTTCAAGCTCGGGAAGGGACGCGTCCGTAAGACCGGAGAGTCTGACTACAAGCGAACCTTCAACGAGACAACGTTCAAATCGAGAGCGATCCTTTAGTGCGGCACGACCGATGTCTTCGGCTGTAATTCAGACTTAGCGACCTGCATCACCGCCTCAAAGCCCAGCAGATCCGGTCCCCGTCGCTACCGGGTTTTCGCCATCACGAGGATGACCCGGGGATATCCTCCAGCGTGACCGCCTGATTCGCCGCTGGGTGTTATTCGGGATGCCAACCGCACTCCGCTGCCGTCACCGTCACAGAGTTGCTCACCCATGTAAGGAACGCCTCTTCACTGTCTCAACTTGTGTAACCAAAACCTATCTCAGCTTTGATAAGCCTCAAAAGTTCGGAGACCACGAACCAAGCATCTCCCTGGGCTCACCCGCCAGATCAGCCTATGTAAACGCCTCCAGCTCGGCTACCTGAGCTTCAGCAATTTCAATGACGTTGATCTTGAGCAAACTCATGTGCTAACTTCGACTAGAACGCCGAGTGTAATGCGAGGTATGATTAGAGCATTATTGCCTCGTTAAAGCCCTTATAGGAACATGCCTTGAGAACTGGTGCACTGCTTAAAAATCGACACAGGTCGCTTATCGTGAGTTCCGTGGGAGCCGTGGTTTTAGCGATGATCGTAGCCTGTGGCGGTGGATCAGACGCGGATCCAGCACCAGAAGCCACAACAGCGCCGGCCGCCGGTGACGCGAGCACGGTTCCCACTGCAGTGGTCGCCGCTGAAGTCGCCGCCACTGAAGCCGCAACGAAAGCAGAGGCAGTGAAGGCAGTCGAGACCGTGACAGTTGCCGAAACAGCCGTGGCTGAAGCGCTTGCGGCGACACCAACTCCTATTGTCGGACCACCCGCGGCAACGGCGACTCCGATAGAGAGCAATGTTTTCGACGGATACGGCTTCACCCTGAAGATGGATCAGGATACGCAGTTCGCATCTTCAGATCTCTCTGTGTCTGGATGGACGGGCCCAACGGCTGACAACACTCAGGGCCTGGCGACCTTCACCTACAAGGGTGCCGACATCGTTCTCTACTGGGAACCGCAAACAAACACTCCGCAGAACGTTGCAGCTTCAACGTATGAACTCCAGCAACTCAGTAAGCCTACGTTTGATTTCGTCTCCATCAATTTCAGCATTTACTGCAGGGAAATTTTTTAA
>JAAZYK010000137.1 GCA_014239685.1 Dehalococcoidia bacterium
AATCTTGTCGCCGAACAGGTCAAGTGTGTCGGCGGTGGGACCCACGAAAACCATCCCGGCTTCCTCAAGGGCCCGTGCAAATTGTGCGTTCTCGGCCAGGAAACCGTATCCAGGGTGCACCGCGTCGCAGCCGGTCTTTTTTGCGGCATTAACGACCTGCTTGATATCCAGATAAGCACGTGCGCCACTGCCAGGAAGCACTACGGTCTCATCAGCCTTGTAAGCGTGCAACGATTCGGCATCGTCTTGCGGGTAGACCGCAACGGTCGATATCCCGAGATCAGCTGCGGCCCGCATGATGCGGATCGCGATCTCACCGCGATTCGCCACGAGCAGCTTGGTCAGGGCCATTGAGTCCTCCAAAGGAATCGGCAAATTATTCCTGCGGATTGTATTAACAGGTGTGACGCCGAATTAAATCGTGTTGCAAATTATGAAAGAGAGAGTGCCTGCGACATGGCATTCTGTAATAAATAACGAACGCCATATTATTCCCGTATGTCAGGCTTTGCCGGACAGAGAAGCCCGTGGCACCTGCATGCGTACCAAGTCGTCGTCGATCTCAGGGAGAGTTGAATCGTCCGGATTAGCCCTTCAATGGGAACGATTCGAGGATCTGGTAGTCGCCGCCACGGGACGGGCCAACGCGACCGATCAGCTCGATCGAGTCGAAGTGCATGTCGCCGGACAGGTCGAGGAGGGCGAGGTTTGGTAGAACCAATGGTTGCTCTTCCGGCTTCATGTCGAGCACCATCGTCGTGTGGGGCCAGTAGCGTTGACCGGAAGGCCGTAACCGCTTCGTCAGGGGAATCATCGCCTGCTCAACATCGGCCTGAAGCGCCGAGTGATCACCGTCACGGAACAGCGTGTATGCGTAGCCCCAGTCGCCAGAACGTAGGTCATTGAAATCGACGCTTGTATCGAACGGGATGTGACGTGACGCTACCTCGGCAAGGGCGGCTTTTACCGCGTCGAGATCTTCGGGTGCGTAGAAATTGTCGATCGAGCAGTGCGGCTTTGTGGCCAGATCGTTTGCGCCAATATCGGAGTGGAAACGTATGACTTCGCTCGCCTGTGGTTCTGGAAGATGCGCCATTACCCCGTAAATGCGAAAACCGAACTTGTCATTTGGAAGTGCGTTTGCGTCAAATTGATTAGCCATCATTCCCTCCGGTTCCAGTTCGCGTTCTGTCGGCGTTCGCCTTCCGGCCCGGATGGTTCGCCAGACCTTTCCACGAAAAGAAACGCAGATATCGCTCACACGCGCTAGCGTGTTTTGCCGGATGATACAGGTTTGGGAGCTCTTGAAGAATAGAAACCGTCTCCGGAGAAGGTTTACTAGTGGATCAGTTATGTCCTGACCACTGCAATAGAATGGTTCTGCGGGCCCTTTTACTCGTCCGTCGTGGGTTACCCCTGACAAATCTTGAAATGGACGGGGTTTGTGATCTCACTCAATAAGCTACGTAAACGAACTCAACTCCCGCTACTTCCCAAATTTCGGGGGTCCGGGAATCAATTGGTGATAAATGTTCCGATTTTTAACATCCGGTGAGTCACATGGTCCCGGATTGACCATTATTGTCGAAGGGATCCCGGCGGGCGTTCCACTCACCGAGGGTTACATAGCCGAACAACTAGCGCGACGCCAGCGCGGCTATGGTCGCGGCGGTCGAATGAAGATTGAGACCGATTTCGCTGAGATTCGCGGTGGAGTGCGCCACGGCGAGACCCTCGGCTCTCCGGTTGGCATGGCGATACAGAACAAGGACTTTGCTAACTGGCAAGGCGCGATGGACGTCGGTCCGGTCGGCCCAGAGGTTGACCGAAAAGAGAACACACGTGTCGTACCCGGGCACGCCGACTTCCCGGGCGCACTCAAGTACATGGCGCATGATATGCGCAACGTGCTTGAGCGGGCCTCGGCGCGTGAAACGGCGGCGCGCGTTGCCGCCGGTGCCGTGGCACGAGCGTTTTTGGACGAACTCGGCATAAAGATCCATAGCCGCGTCGTGAGCGTGGGCTCGATCACCGCTTCAGCCACACCATCGTCCGAGATCGACTGGGACGTGGTGGAAGAGTGCGACGTACGTACAGACGACCCCGAAACAGCGGAAGCATTCAGGGCTGCTATAGACGCTTCGAAGGCAGATCGAACCACGATCGGTGGTGTATTTGAGGTTATAGCGGAGGGAGTCCCGGTTGGACTTGGAAGCCACATCCAGTGGGACCGGAAGTTGGACGGAATGCTGGCGCAAGCAATGATGAGTATTAATGCCGTGAAGGGAGTCGAAATCGGCCACGGTTTTGCCAATACCAGACGTCCGGGTCGCGAGGTTCATGACGTTGTGGTGCCAGCGCCGGACGACCCCAGGCGATTTCGACAGACGAGTAACGAGGCCGGCGGTATCGAAGGTGGAATGTCCAACGGTAACCCCATCGTCGTGCACGTCGCAATCAAACCGATAGCGACGATGACGGAACCATTGCCGTCTGTGGATATCAACACTGGGAAGGTTATCGAAGCTCCCTACCACCGTAGTGACATCTGCCAAGTACCACCCGCTTGCGTGATCGGGGAGGCGATGATGGCGCAGATTCTTGCGTTGACGGTTCTTGAGAAGTTTGGCGGCGATCATATTAGCGAGACGCGCCGCAACCTTGATTGCTACGTGGCGAGCCACCAGGAATTCGGCCAGATGGCATCCGCACCCGGCGGAGATGCCTGAGGTGTCTGACCCCGAAACGCGGCCAGATTTATCTGACGATATCTCCCAATACAAGGTTTATTTAATCGGCTTCTCTGCGACCGGTAAGTCCCACAGTGGTCGATTGGCTGCGCAGGAACTCGGTGCAATGTTTATTGATATGGATCGGCTGATTGTGAAGCGTGCGGGGAAGCAGATATCAGAGATATTTGAAAATGATGGTGAAGAAGCGTTTCGACGGATGGAGCGAGAAGTGCTGGAGGAACAGGCCGAGGCTTCCGGACAGCGCGTGGTTTCTACGGGTGGTGGAGTTCCTGTAGATGCACGGAACCGTGAAGTAATGACACGTTCAGGACTAACTATCAGGCTTGTTGCGTCACCAGAGACTATTCACACCCGGATTACCCGCTCAGCCTCGCGTCGTGCGCAGAGAGCAAGCCGGGGTCCTGCGGCCCGTCCCATGCTGACAGGATCTGGTGACGATGACACAACTATAGACCGGGTGCGCGAACTTCTTGCTGAACGTGAAGGGGCGTATCGGGCCGCGACTGATGTAGCTATCGATACCGAAGGCCGGGAACCACCCGATGTGGCGGCCGAGATCGTGGCCCGGGTGTTGGAATCGCAATCTGAGGACTAATCCACGGGCGTTCTAATCCGAGCAATAATCCATACTCGATCAAAGCCCGTCAAAATTCGCAAGTACAAAGGAGCTTAAGCGTGGCCGGTGCACCGGAATCGAATCTCGCGGCAGTGGTCCATACCTCTCAGGGCGACTATCGTGCCTTGGTTGGTCGCGGGCTGATCGCCCACCTCGGGGACGAGGCGCGTAACGCAGGTTTGCGTGGTAAAGCATTTTTGATCGCAGACGAGGCGGTTTTTCGGGTTTGTGTGCGTCAGGTACAGGAGTCTATGGAGGCCGCCGGGTTTGAGACGCATGTCCTCGTACTTCAGTCCGGTGAGACGACAAAGAACCTGGATAAAATTCGTGATATCTACGCATGGTTGGCGCGGTTGAGGGCTGAACGCCAGGATGTTGTGCTGGCGGTTGGCGGGGGTGTTATGGGAGATGCTGCTGGGTTTGCGGCAGCGACTTACCGGCGTGGAGTACCGTTCATCCAGGTCCCGACCACTTTGGCGTCGATGGTGGATGCTTCGCTTGGCGGTAAGGTGGCGGTGAACTTGCCGGAGGGTAAGAATCTGGTCGGCGCGTTCCATCAGCCCAAACTTGTGTTGTCTGACATCGATACGCTTAAAACACTGCCGGACCGCGAGATGGCCGCGGGGTGGGCGGAAGCTATCAAGCACGGCCTGATTATGGATCCGGAACTACTATCGACCTTTGAGACAGAAGCAGACCGTCTGTTAGGTCTCAAAGACGATCTTGCTGTAGATGTGATTCGACGCAGTGTAGGGATCAAGGCAAAGGTAGTGTCTTCGGACGAGTTTGAGACGGGCGATACTCGAGTGCTGTTGAACTACGGCCACACGATTGGACATGCACTTGAATCGGTAAGCGAGTACGGCCAGTTCCTGCATGGCGAGGCTGTGAGTATCGGCATGATGGGCGCTGCACGCATTTGCCGTGACCTTGGATTAATTTCAGACGAACTGATCGACCGGCAAAGGGCTCTTCTAGAGCGTTACAAACTGCCGACATCGGCGCCAGGCATGGACGTAAATGCCGTGTTTGAGGCGACGAAATCTGACAAGAAATCGGCTGGAGGCGTAATCAGGTGGGTTGTGCTTGAGGGATCAGGAAAATCGTCCACACGGAACGATGTGCCGGACGACATAGTTCGCTCTGCGATCGCATCACTGGTAGGGTTTCGCAATTAGGGTTGGATCAGGAGGTCCGCTATGTCTCTTAGACCAACGGACGACCGTGAATACATTCGTGAAGCAGCGCGTGCAGATGGTGACGGAAACCTGTCAACCGAGACCAATACGTCCAAGGTAGTGGCGACGTCGGGCGGTGAAGGGGCGGCGCTTCCGCCCGCCGGGACGATGTCCCGTGAGTTCACCGAAGTATTTGGCTATCTGGCCCGAAGGTTCTTGGGGTTCTTGGTCTTCCCGTACAAAATCGGACGACTAATCGGTGGAAAGATCATGAAAAATGAGGATCAGCCCTAAGCGATTTTCTGTAAACATCCGAACCAGATGACATGGGCAACCGTGGCATCAACCGGCTGGTGGGATGTCTCCTGGAGTGCTCGGCGGCTCCACAGGTCCACGGATGATCCCCACGATCAACCCTACGCTAAGTAATAGCGCGCCGATAACCAGCATGAATAGAATGCCGACGGGGCCACCGATCAGAAATGCCACCAGCACGAGAATACCGAAGCCAATACCCTCGTAAATAGGCCCTCGCGTCGCTGTGCGGCGAGCGTGTTCTCGTCGCTCTCTAGGGGTCATATCGTCCTCCCCGTCAGCCTGTAACAATCGGGATTATTCTGCGGCCCCATTGTTCCCGAGTAGTCGAAAATATAGAGGGTTTTTTTAGCTATATGACTCGTGTGATGACTAATTCATGATCTCGCCCACTCACCGCCGATTACCCTTGGTTTTGTCGAGCACGTAAGCTGCGAATGATCTTACCCTTGCGAAACATCATCCAACTCGACTCCCGCTCGTAGTCTGAACAAAAACAGGGGCGCCTTCG
>JAAZYK010000138.1 GCA_014239685.1 Dehalococcoidia bacterium
CGTCGTGGTCGGCTTTGATGCACCGGCTCGACAGTCAATCTTTCCGCTTCTCATCGATCGACGCGATCAGATGATGAGCGCGGTCGCGCTTAATTCGGTGGTGTGGCAGGGCACGAGGATCATCGTTCCTGCGATCGGAGGGTTCGCGCTGGCGTATTTCGGTACCCACTCGGTGTTCTTTGCCGGCGCCGTGGGCTTCACTTTGATGTTTTTCATCATGACAATTGTCAATGTCGATGAGGGGGAACAAGGATCATCACACAGCGCACTGGCGGAACTTTGGGATGGCTTTCGTTTCGTAGCAGCAAACCGGCTTTTTACTGTCCTAATCCCCCTCACCTACGCCAACATGTTCTTCTGCATGTCTTATATGCAACTGATCCCCGTATTCGCTGACGCATATGCTGATCAGTCTGACCAGGCGCTCGGATTCCTGTTCGGATTGGCGGGCGTTGGTTCTATCAGCGGCACATTTGCAATGGGGCGCGTCCGTTCTTATCTGCCGGTCGGGTGGCTGATGATCCTAGGATCTTTGGGCGGTTCAATGACGATCATCGCTTTCGGAGTCTGGACTTACTTCGGACCGGACCCATCTGGATACGCCAATCCAATCAATTCGCCGATGTTTCTGCTCTCTGCCGCACTGATGTTCGCCACAGGTACATTCAACTCGATGTTCTTGATAAGCTCGATGACGGTCTTACAGTTGCGCGTCCCATCGAAGTTAAGAGGGCGAGTCATGGGGATCTACGTCATGACCTTCAGTTTCATAGGAATCGGCGGGCTGCTCGCCGGTGGTGTTGCACAGCTTGTGAACGCCAGCTTCGCAGTCGCGGCGAGTGCGGCTGTGATGCTCACAATCATGGTGCTTGTCATAGTGTCGCAGCCCGTATTACGTGGTCTGCGGGCCGAGTAACGGCACAGGCAAAGTCTGAATCCACTTCGCTCCAAACGGGGTTGAAATGGGGAATCGACACTTCTGCTCTTCCTGCCTCTCCTCTTTATCGAAATAGACTTCAAAGTGTTTGTGATAAATCACGTGTGACGCAGATCCGATATAGAGAGCTGAACGCGACGGATTTGGGCCATCGTGATTGGTCTAATTTCGTTGTTCGGCTGGCTGGCCTACCTCGTGTTTGGGCTGCAACCTCGAAATGCCTGACATTTGCGAAAATCAGGGCGAATATGCGATCGATACCCATGGACTGATTGGCGAGTTGAGGTTCCTTCCCCCTCGAGGATCTCGTGGACCAGTTGATCTGGGCGCGTGTCCTGCTACGCCGGTATGCTTACGGTAATGACTGAGTCCGCCTGAATTTGGGCCTTTCAGGGTCAATCTACAGGCACACGGAATTCATGAGGTGATAAAACAGGTGAGATCAGACGGGGTACGAGAGCGGCTTGAGAAGCGCGAACAATTCCTTTCGCCATTCGCCGTCCGCTCGTCTGACTCAGTAGGTCGAGCCGTTCCCGAAGAAGAGAGCCTTATCCGGACGGCATTCCAGCGCGACCGTGATCGGATTATTCACACTAACTCGTTTCGACGCATGAAGCACAAGAGTCAGGTTTTCGTGGCGCCGATCGGCGATCATTATGTGACGCGGCTTACTCACACGCTTGAGGTCGCTCAGATCGGCCGGACAATAGCACGCGCCCTGAACCTGAATGAGGACCTTGTCGAGGCCATCGGCATGGGCCATGACCTCGGTCACACACCGTTCGGGCATCTCGGCGAGCGCGTCCTGAACGAATTTATGCCGGGCGGGTTCCACCACAGCCGTCACAGCGTGCGCATTGTTGAGGTTTTGGAAAAGGACGGCCAAGGCCTGAACCTCAGCAGGGAGGTCGTAGAGGGAATTCGGCGACACTCAAAGTCACAGGGAACGTTTCTGAACCAGGACGCCGTGACGGGAATGACACTTGAGGCACAGGTGATCCGACTCTCGGACGCCATGGCCTACCTCGCGCACGACATAAACGACGCCATCCGCGCCGGCATAATCGAGATAGAGGACCTGCCAACTGGCGCGATCACCTATCTGGGACGGCGACATTCCGAGCGCGTGAATGCGCTCGTGACGAACGTGATTGAGGCTTCATGGTCGGCGACGGGTCAGGGTGCGGACAACGAAGCCCCTGTGATCACGATGTCATCCGAATTTGGAGAAGTCGTGACGGAAGTCCGTAACTGGATGTTCGAAGAGGTATATCTCCCTATAAGCGCCACACTTCCGGGGAAAGCGGCGCTCGAGATCGTGGACCTGTTGTATCACCACTACTTGGAACACCCCGAGGAGATCCCGGACGATTTCCCGCGGGTGGCGGACACGCCTGAGCGGCTCGCGGCCGATATCGTTTGTGGCATGACTGATGGATTCGCGCTTTCACGGGCGGAATCGATCCGTCCAGGCGCATTCGCGAACGCGTTCGAGGGACGGCTTTAAGGATCTGACGGCAGGGAGTTAAAAAACCCTACCTACCAATTGGCCGGGGAAATTAACGGTTAGTCGTTTTGAGTTAAATCGAGCGTCTCTCCCCGTAATCCCCAACACCAATCCCCACAATCCCCAGATCGACACTCCTATATTGCGATTGTCGAAATATCCACCCGCTTTTTGTGACACACATGAGTCACTTTGCCCAGCGGCTTCTTATGCTATCGCGAGAACTATGACACTTATAGACGACGTCAAAGCCCGATCCGATATCGTCCAGGTCATATCGCAGTACGCGGATCTGGACACCAGATCGCGCACGCCCAAAGCGCCATGCCCATTCCACGCCGAGCGAACGGCATCGTTCGTGGTCTTCCCCGATACCGGAACGTGGCGTTGTTTCGGTGCCTGCTCTACCGGCGGGGATGTGATCGCTTTCGTCATGCGAAAGGAGAATTTACAGTTCGGTGAGGCGTTGAAAATACTGGCAGCGCAGGCCGGGATTGAATACAGGGAACCGGATAGGCGCAACGACTCCGATCTGCTTTACAAGGCCAATGAGGTCGCCGCCGCGTACTTCAGCGCATTGTTGACTTCGCCCGAAGGGGTCGATGCGATGGCCTACCTCGAAGGCCGTGGTTTCGATACCGATGCCGCAAAACGGCGCGGATTTGGATTCAGTCCGTCGGGCATCGAGACTCTTGCTGGACATCTCAAGACTCGGGGAATCCGCGCTGGAGTTGCGAAAGCTGCCGGGCTAGTGCGGCAGGGTAAGGACGGTGGTTGGAACGACATGTTCCGCGGTCGACTCACAATCGAGATCAGGGATCGCCATGGCAACATCGCCGGTTTTGGCGCACGTAGCATGGACGGATCTGAACCCAAATACCTGAACTCCCCGCGTAGTCCTATATTCGACAAATCAGGCCTACTGTATGGCATGAACTGGGCGGTAGACGGTATCGGCTCCTCAGGCACCGTCGTTGTGGTCGAGGGCTATATGGACGCCATCACCGCGCACGAAGCTGGGTTCGACAACACAGTCGCTTCGATGGGCACGGCGATCACGACGGACCAGGTGGCGCTGGTTCGCGGGCTCGCGCATGAGGTGATCTTGGCTATGGACAGTGATGTCGCCGGTCAGGCCGCTACCCGCAATAGTCTGGAAACGGTCTGGGGCGCGCTCCAGTCGCAGCGTCGATCGGCAACGGTAAACGCGAGGACAGGGGCATCTCTTGAAATTCGAGTCGCCACGTTTGAATCCGGCAAAGATCCCGATGAGGTTATCCGGGGTGACAAGAGCGGAAACGCCTGGAGGAAATCGCTTAAGAACGCCAGGTCCCTTCTCGACTACCTTCTGGAAACCGCGGCCGGGACTTACGACCTGTCGACTCCAGATGGAAAGGCCCGTGCGGCCGGAGAGTTGCGCCCGCTTATCAACATGGTCCCGAACCAGTACGAGCAAGAGGGGTACATGACGCGACTTGCCGCACTTCTCGACGTCAGCCTTGAGCAACTTCGGGTCAGCGCGCCACGCACCTCGACCACGCGACGAACTTCTGGGGTATTACACCGGGAGCCTTCAGGTTCGCGCCCGTCAAGTGATGCCGTTGCATCAGCATTGAATCCGGATAGCGCCAATGCGGGGGAGGATTATCTCCTTGCGGTTGTATTGCAAAATCCTGATATGCGTGAGTACGCAATGGGTGTAAGTGAAGAGCAATTTCGTGATCCGGTGAACCGGGTTGTATTTACGATGCTTGAAAATTCAGCTACGCTGGAAGCCAAGGCCCTTTCTGGAGAAGGGGATGTTATGGAGAAGATTCAGCGTCTTCGTGACAAGGAATTGCCGCCTACTGATCAAAAGGAAATGGTTGAAGCCATTTCTGATTGTGTCCAGAGGTTGCACCAGCGCCACATCCGCACGATAAAGGCGGAAGAAAACCGGTTATTGCCAAATGACGGCAAAGCCCTACCCGACGACCCTCAACAAGCCGCAGATCTCGCTCTCGGTGTGGTAGATACCAATAAGCAACTGCAGCATCTTTTCGCAAGGCGGTCCTGAAACATGCCAAGACGATCGGGTAGAGCCTCAGAGACCAATTCGTACGATGAGGAACTGGACAATCAGTCCTCGACCGGTGTAATTCAGGTTGCTCGGCCATCAGGCCGGGATGACTTTGATGCCGACGACGATGAGCCCAATGTTGTAATCGCTCCTCAAGGCGCGGCGTCAGCATCCGAACTCGACCGCTGGGAAGCATCACGCTCTGCCATTCAGGCAGCCAACGCCAGCGAGGCGTGGGTCCAGCAAGCCGCTGAGACTGAGCTAACCGATGACCCTGTACGCATGTACCTGCGTGAAATCGGCCGCGTGAACCTGCTCACGGCTGAGGACGAACGCGTACTTGCCCGCGCGATGGAACTTGAAAAGCGGCTGATCGCCATCGAAGACGAAATCGCCGAAGAGACCGGACGCCAACCGACAGCTCGCATCACGGTACTTGGCTTGCTCAATCGCCTGTACAGGGTACGTAACGCAGCCATCGCCGTTGCCCGATTTCTCGGGATCCCGGAAGAAGTCCGGCTCTCCACGGTCATGCACGACCCGGACATGCGCATTCTTGTGGATGGACCGATCAACGAGGCGCTGGTCAACTATCTTTCAGACACCCTCCAGATTGAACCCGAAGACGCACAGAAACTGGTCGTTGAGCTATCGATCGTGACCCGACTTCTTCCTCCGGAGGTGATC
>JAAZYK010000139.1 GCA_014239685.1 Dehalococcoidia bacterium
ATGAGACGGAGAAGCCTGCGCAGTTCTTAGGCTGATCGTTGTCATCAAAGGCGTCCAGAAAAGGCGTCTCTACGAACGTGATGAAGAACTGGCTGCCGTTCGAGTTGAAGCCCGAGTTGGCCATCGAGAGAATTCCCGGCTTGTCGTGACGGGCATCCACGTGAAACTCATCGGCGAACTTGTAGCCTGGGCCGCCCGAACCCGTACCTGTGGGGTCTCCGCCCTGCGCCATGAAATCAGCGATCACGCGGTGAAACGTGATTCCATCATAGAAACCGGAGTTAGAGAGGTTGACGAAATTTTCGACAATTGTCGGGACAAGATCGTCGTACAACAAGATGTCGAACTCATCGCCCTTCACCAGCTCAACTGTAGCTGTGTACGTCTTACTGGTGTCCAGGGATCCGGTAGGGGGTTGAGGGCTAGATCCGTCACCCGCAGGCGCAGACGTCTCCACCATCGGTATAGGGATCGATGTCGGTGCGGGTTCATCACTAGTACATGCAAGTGCCGCAACCAGCGCTATAGAAAGCGCGGCGAGAAGTGTCCAACGTTTCATCGTTACTCCTAGAGAGTTCTTCAAGCAGATCATTTCCCGTCCTGGTGTGTGGTCGTATTAAAGCCATGCAAATTTCGGTTTCTTTATGCGTTGGCCTTATTCGATCTGTCCAATCCTATGAAAGTCTAGCCTCTTGATCGCCGGCCAGAGTATCTCGAAAGCACGTAAAAGATGTGTAAAACCCACAAGCAGTGTCAACGCCAGGCACAAAACGATATCCGCCAAAGACTGGCCAGTAACGATCGTCAAAGTGTTGATGGAGATGAACGTCATCACCATCCCCCATAAGACGGATCGAAAAATCAGGTATCCGAGGATCAATGCCGGAACCGATAGTAGTGTCAAATATGGCAGCAGGATGAGAAAGACGCCCGTCATTACGGCGGCACCTTTTCCGCCACGGAAACCTACATAAACGGAAAAATTGTGCCCAAGCATCGTCGCCAGCGCAGCGGCGTACATAGACCAATCCGGCGCGTCGATTGCTATGACGAGCAGCATCACCAGCGACGCTTTGCCGACATCCACGACGAACACCACGGCTGCAGCACGCTTGCCCAGCGAACGAAGCGCGTTAAGGGCTCCTATATTGCCCGAGCCCATGGTGCTGATATCGCGTCCTTTCATCCGAGCAAGGATGTGCCCGGGCAGAATCGCGCCCACAAGATAAGCGACGACCACGACGGTTATTCCAAGGACCATATCGCTCAAGTCCAATTAACTGCCCAGAACATGTCTAAATTACGGATATTGCATTCAGGGTCGTAGATAAGTCTTGTCCGTCCTTATAATTGCCGGCATATGTTCAGTGAACAATCTTCTTCCCCAACACCGGGCCTTTCCGATAACGGTTCTACCGTGCCGGACAAGTACGGTGCCGGGCCACCGCCGTTAACTGATACCGACCTGCTTGAAATGTACCGGACAATGGTACTCAGCAGAAAGCTCGACCAGCGCATATGGCAGATGAATCGCCAGGGCCGGGCAGCTATCGTCGCCTCTGCCCAGGGCCATGAAGCCGCACAGGTTGGTGCCATCCGAGCCTTAGATCCCGAACGTGACCGTTTCTACATCTATTACCGTGAGCTGACCACGATGCTCGCACTCGGTGTTACGCCACTAGAACTACTGTTGGGTTTCCTTGCAAAGGAAGGAGAACCTCTTTCCGGCGCACGCCAGTTCCCGTTGCACGGCGCGATAGACCGCGATCGACGGGACATAGTCTCGTTTTCCAACGTGGTCGCCACCCAGCTGCCCCAGGCCGTCGGTGTTGCACTTGCAGACAAAATGCGGGGCGAGAAACGCGTGACGGTAGCCTACTTTGGCGACGGCGCATCAAGCATGGGCGAGACCCACGAGGCAATGAACTTCGCCTCCATCCACCGTCTTCCGGTAATTTTCTTCTGTGAGAACAACAAGTACGCGATCTCAGTCCCTATCTCCCAGCAGATGAATATCGAGTCAATCGCCACACGTGCATCCGCTTATGGAATGCCGGGCATAGAAGTCAACGGCTTTGACGCCGTAGCCGTGTATGAGGCTGTTGGAGCTGCCGCGAACCTTGCGCTTTCCGGACAGGGACCGACCCTAGTAGAGGCCGTCGTGGAACGGTTCCTCCCGCATACCAGCGACGACGACGATACTCGATACAGGCCGCCAGAGGATCTGGAAGGAATCAGGGATCTTGACCCCATCCCTGCAACAGAGAAGATCCTACGTGCAAGTGGCACACTGGACGACGCGCTTAACGAAGAGATCAACTCGTCGGCACAGAAAATAGTCAACCAGGCAACGGAGGATGCCGAAAACGCGCCCTTCCCGGAGCCACAGGATTTCTACGAGCAAGTGTACGCGCCAGGTTCCCCGGGAGATCAGTCTTAATGGCCGAGATGACGGTGATAGAGGCGGTCCGGGAAGCGCTCCGTGAAGAGATGGAGCGAGATCCGAGTGTTTTCACTATGGGAGAGGACATCGGCGCAAGAGGCGGCGTGTTTCTTGCGACAGAGGGACTTTTAGATCAGTTCGGTCCGGAACGGGTGATCGACACACCTCTGGCCGAAGCCGCTATCGGTGGCATCGCGCTGGGCGCGGCCGTAAACGGCATGCGCCCGGTTGCGGAGATCGAATTCGGCGACTTCATATGGCCCGCCGTCAACCAGATCATCGGCGAGGCAGCGCGGGTTCGTTACGGAACCCAGGGCCGGCGTACTGCGCCTCTCGTACTTCGCGTTCCTTACGGGGGCGGTGTTCGGGGAGGACTGTTTCACTCGCAATCTATCGAAGTGGCGTTCTCGCACCAGCCCGGCCTGAAGGTTGTCGCTCCGGCAACACCGTATGACGCCAAGGGCTTACTCAAGTCAGCGATTCGTGACGACGACCCCGTGATTTTCTTCGAGCACAAGCGCACGTACCGGCTCGTAAGGGGGGACGTGCCAGAAGGTGACTACACGATCCCGATCGGCAAAGCCGATGTGAAACGGACTGGAACCGACCTCACGGTGGTGAGCTATGGCCTTGTACTCCACTACTGTTTGGAAGCGGCGGCGACACTGATGGAAGAGGGCATAGATGTCGAGGTCATTGATCTCAGGACATTACGTCCTCTGGATACGGACACGGTTCTGGAGTCCGTGCGTAAGACCAGCAAGGCGATGGTGGTCCACGAGGACACGAAAGCCGGCGGCATCGGGGGGGAGATCGCTGCGGTCATCGCCGAGGAAGCATTTGAGGATCTGGACGCACCGGTCAAACGTGTTGCCGGCCCAGAAGTCCCGGCGATGCCGTTTTCGCCCTTACTAGAAGCTGAATTCATGCCATCGGCCGAAAAGATAACAGCAGAGATGCGAGAGTTGGCGGCTTACTAATGGCCACAATCGGAATCGAACTTCCACAGGTCGGTGAATCCGTCACCGAAGCCGTGATCGGGAAATGGCTGAAACAACCAGGCGACGCGGTCGAGAAATTTGACGCACTTGTAGAAGTCGTGACCGACAAGGTCAGCATGGAGTTCCCGGCTCCACATACCGGGACGCTGACATCTATATTTTCTGCAGAGGGCGACACGGTCCCGATGGGCGCCGTAATCGCAGAAATGGAAGTAGACAACGCAACGGCTGAAGTAGCGGGATCAGAATCTGAACAGAAGGCGGAAGCGCCTGCTCCGAACCGGGTCGGGACTCTCATACAGGGCGCAAACGTTGGTCCGACTGGCGGTACTTTCAAGGACACGGCACTTGAAGAACAACTGACAAATCGCTCTCCTCAGGCATCAGTCGTTCCAGCTTCGACTTCAAATACAGCACAGGCCGCCGGCCGGGTACACTCCCCGGTCGTTTCACGACTGGCAGCGGCCAACGGGATCGATCTCGCGAACGTCACAGGTACCGGACGAGGCGGGCGCGTTACGAAACAAGACGTCCAGGCGCAGATAGCGACCGGGCCACCTACGATTCCGGCTCCCAGGAAACCCGTCGCCCTGGAAAATACGGTTGGTGAAGACCGCGTCATTCAACCGTCGCCCATTCGCCGCATGATCGCCGACCACATGGTGAAAAGTGTGAGCGAGATACCTCACGCATGGAGCACTGTTGAAGTAGACATGACAGGGCTGGTGGCATGCCGGACTGTCCAACGCGAACTTTTTCGGAAACGGTATGGCGTAGATTTGACGTTCCTCGCCTTCACCGCGCATGCAGTCGCCCGGGCCCTCAGAGACAATCCGCTCGTCAACTCCAGCTGGGAAGAGGGGAAGATCCGTCTGAAAGGTCGTGTGAACCTCGGACTTGCCGTCGCCGCGCCGGACGGACTTGTCGTGCCCGTAATCCAAGACGCCGACGGTGAAGGAATCTCGGGTCTGGCACAACGTATCGCTCCACTTGTGGATCGCGCTAGATCCGGCTCTCTGACTCTCCCCGACGTCCAGGGAGGGACCTTCACGCTGAACAATACTGGAGCACTGGGCTCCGTACTCGGCGGGGCGATAATCAACCATCCGCAAGCCGCTATCATCACGACAGAATCGATAGTCAAGCGGCCGGTGGTTATCTTCGGTCCCGGCGGAGACGCAATAGCGATCAGGTCCATGATGAACATCTGCCTGTCGTTCGACCACCGGATCATTGACGGCGCCGAAGCTTCCGCGTTTATGCAAAGCTTCAAGCGTGAACTTGAAGTCTGGACAGCCGATTCGGAGATCAACTAGCCCGGGTAATTCCGGCAGTTGTTGACGTGTCTGACGCCATGCGGGCCCGATGGATTGGGACACAGAACTACGAAGACGCGCTATCACTACAGCGGGCGCTTCACGAGTCTCGAGTAGCGGGCGACATCCCAGATACGGTTCTCCTCCTTGAGCACTCCAGAGTCATCACTATGGGTCGCCGAGCTGTGGACTCACACGTTGTTTCTGACAAAGCGACCCTGACCGCGGCCAAAGTGGAGGTGAGAGAGACCGACCGCGGGGGAGAGGCCACGTATCACGGTCCGGGTCAACTCGTCGTCTATCCGATCATCGATCTACGCGCCCTCGGCCTCGGCCCGGTCA
>JAAZYK010000013.1 GCA_014239685.1 Dehalococcoidia bacterium
TCGAGGAGGCGTTAGAGCAACTTCGACGCTTCCGTCCAAAACGTGCGCTGTTGGTAGATATGACGCACGACTTTGATCACGTACCGGCGAACATTGAACTGGCGAAGCTCAAAGAATCAGAAGGTCTGGACGTACAACTCGCTTACGACGGACAGCGAATTGCGGTTGATCTGTAGCTAACTCGTCGGCGGATGTGCTCGCGGTGGGGCATTGTCATATGGCCCTACTCGACGGTCAGGGTCTGGACTTGGCGGTGTCTTTACGCCAACCCGTGCATCACCGTGAAGCCCGCAAAGGCTCAGGTCTCACCTCTACGCTTGTTTTATCGTGTAAGAGCCTTCTTTTAAAATTCGAACTCGGTGCCAACGCCGTTCTCAACCGCCAGGTCGTACACCAATCGAGCGCAGGAAAGATCCTGTATGGCGAGTCCAACGCTCTTGAACAGAGTCACCTCTTCATCGTTCTCTCGGCCGACCGTCGTGCCGTTAATTACGGCTCCTAATTCGCCGTGAATTTGGTCTGCCGAGTAATCGCCTTCCTGGATCGGGATCATTATGTCTCCTGCCTCAAGCAGGCAGGCTTGGGTCTGATCGCAGATCACTTTCGCTCGTTGTATGGACGCTGTGTCCAACTCACGAAGGGCCGGTGCGTGCGACCCTACCGAGTTAATGTGGGCTCCGGACTTCCACCAACTCGCCTCTACGATCGGGTTTGGGGCGGTCGTCGCCAGAGCAACGATGTCGGACTCTGCTAGCAACTCCTCCGTGCTGTTTGCCAGGCGAACCTCGACACCGGTCTCTTCCGTGAGAGAATCAGAAAAAGCTCGGCGCTTGTCATCAGGGTCAAGCGAAAACGCAAGAATCGTCTTGAGATCCCGGGCCGCCGCCATGCCTGTGACCTGCGTGTACGCTTGAACGCCCGTGCCCAGAATGCCAGCCACACTTGAGTTCGCGCGCGAGAGGTGCTTGGTCGCCACACCGGTAACCGCTCCCGTGCGTACTGCTGTCAGGAAGCCGCCGTCCATGACGGCAAGAGTCTTACCGGTCTGATTGTCCTGAACAATGATTGTCGCCAGGGTAGTCGGCAGATCGTACTTCTCAGGATTGCCCTTATACACGGTCACGGCTTTTACTCCCAGCGCGCCGGATGATCCTAGGTACGCGGGCATGTAAGCGATCCATCCTCCGACCTCGTCGTCAGTGATGACCGTGCGGTCTGGCATCTCTGCGCTGCCATTTGCGAGTTCCGAGAATGCGCCTTCGACCACGTCGATTGCTTTTGACATGGGGAGTAGGTGTTGTACGTCGGAGCGCGATAGGAGAAGTGCCACGGTGAGCCTCAAAAAAGCTGAATTGAGTGCCGAGAGGTCCCGGCAAGCGGATCCTTCAGCGTAAGGTAGAGGATTATACCTGTGACGGCCTGCAGACCCACTGGACGATGTAAACGCCTTGAAAGATCACGATCTGGGACGCGTTCATGAGCGTCTTCACTCGCCGGTTTCTTCCGTTTGGACTACGAAAGTACTGATTACCCAAATTAAATCCGCGAGCACCGTCCGTCTCGTACATTAGTACGCGACATTGATGTATTCACTCGGTCTCACAATTTATCGGAAGCGTTGGACGGTCCTCGTCCTCTGGGCCGTGCTGTTATTTATCGCTCTCCCGCTCGCTCCCAGGGCCACAAACGCGCTGAAGCCGGGCGGCTTCTCTAACGACAACCTGCCGTCCGCCCAGGCTCGCGCCGTATTTCGGGACAAGCTTGACCTGACGCCGATGTCGTTCGAGCTAATTTTTCGTAGTGAGATCTACGGAGCCTACGAAAATGAATTTACGAGCGATCTTCAGGCCGCGCTTGCTCAAATCGGCACACGCCCGGAAGTAACAAGAGTTATCACACATCTGGATGATCCTGCCCGGGTATCTCCCGACGGACTTTCTGCACACGTTACGATCGGGCTCAACCTGGATCTTGAGGACGCCAGAGAGTTCCTTGAAACGGCTCGGCCACTTATTGAACCCGGGGCTCTGGGGCTGACGTTCACCGGCGGCCCACCGCTCTACGCCGACATCAGTTTGAGCAGTGAACGCGACGTCCGTC
The DNA here is from genome assembly GCA_014239685.1 of Dehalococcoidia bacterium. Classification (GTDB taxonomy): domain Bacteria; phylum Chloroflexota; class Dehalococcoidia; order Lucifugimonadales; family Lucifugimonadaceae. The sequence goes on from JAAZYK010000013.1 coordinate 2,101, forward strand.
GTGCGGAAATACTCGCCTTCCCGTTGTCTACCATCGCCCTATTGCTGGTGTTCGGCACGCTCATCGCTGCGTTCCTTCCGGCGACTGTCGGCGGAGTTGGCGTAATACTGGCCCTTGCTGCAGTTGCTCTTATCTCACGCGGCGTGGACATGTCTGTATTTGTGCTGAACATCGTTACGCTTCTCGGGATCGGGCTTGGTATCGACTACTCACTTTTCTTCACAAGCCGGTTCAGAGAACAACTTGCCGCCGGGAACTCGGTAGAAGAGGCAGTAGCTACTGCGCAGGCTACTGCTGGAGGTGCGATTCTCTTCTCAGGAGTGACAAGTCTCATTGGCCTCTCCAGCCTGATTGCATTTGAGTTCATGATGTTGCAGTCCGTGGGTATCGGGGCAGTGATCGTCATCATCGCAGCCATCTCTGCTGCCCTCACGCTGATGCCAGCGATGTTGGGAATACTGGGTCCGCGGGTCAACGCTTTTCGGGTCATCCCGTCAATCCTGAGTCGTACCGATCGTGACGCGTGGGGCAGCCTGTCTCGCTGGGTTATGGCGCGGCCACTGATGGTCGCTGTGCCGACCGTCTTGTTTTTGTTGTTGCTCGCCTCTCCGGTGTGCGGAATTCGGTTGGGCACCGTGGACGCCACGATCCTACCGCCCGAACTTGAGTCGAGGCGTGGGTTTGACATCCTTCGTGACGAATTCGGACTGTTGAACCAGACAGAAATTCCGGTTGCCTACGTATTCGATGAGGCCGAAGACACTGATCCGCTATCGCCGGGCAACCTGGAGCGGCTCTACGCCTTTGGGCAAGCGCTTGAGGGGCTCGATGAGGTAACGCAAGTTCGCAGCATCGTCAACGTATCGCCTGACCTAGATACCAGCACATACGCCACGTTATATAGGGTGCCGGAAGCCGTGACTGATCTGACTGTGCAAACCCTGCTGCGAGACAGCATCAGGAATGGGGCTGTGCTGTTTCTTGTGGAATCGGATGTAGAACCGTTCGGCCCCGAGGCGTCGAGCCTTGTTTCAGACATTCGCGCGTTTGATCCCGGGCCAGATGTCGCGTTGTTTGTGGACGGCGGATCGGCCGAAATCAAGGACGTTGTAGACAGCCTTTACGGCCGATTCCCGTTCGTGGCAGGAATCGTAATCATCGCGACGTATCTTTCACTTCTCATTCTGTTCAGGTCTGTAGTTTTGCCGATCAAGGCCATACTGCTGAACGTGATGAGCATTCTTGCCAGCTACGGAGCGCTGGTGTTTATTTTTCAAGACGGACACTTCGCCAGCCTGCTTAATTTTGAACCGATTGGCGTAATCGAGGCCACTACTCCGATACTGCTGTTCAGCATTATTTTCGGTTTGTCGATGGACTACGAGATATTCCTACTGGCACGCATCTCAGAGGCGTACAAGCGCAGTGGAGATAACGCGGCATCCGTCGCTGAAGGGTTGAAGCGAAGTGGACGGATAATCACTGGCGCTGCCTCGATATTGATTGTGGTGTCGCTGAGTTTCCTAGTTGCGGATGTTGTGCTGGTAAAGGCAATAGGGCTTGGGCTGGCGATAGCGATCTTTGTCGATGTCACGATCGTCCGCGCCTTGCTTGCTCCTGCCATCATGCGGTTGCTCGGACCGCTCAACTGGTGGATACCGCGTTGGCTTGACCGGATCCTGCCGCGCATCGATATTTCGCCATGAGGGGACGAGTCGCTTTCATAGTGATAAGCGCAGTAGCGTTGCTGGTCCTCGCATGTGCAGACACGGATCGGACCATGCCGGTCCCCACACCCGCAGCCGTAGCACCGACACCGGTGCCGGTACCCCTCGAGTTCCCGCAGGACGAAGGCCCGCACGAGAACCGGCTGGAGTGGTGGTACTACAGTGGACACCTGCAGGACGAAGCGGGTGATGAGTACGGCTTCCACTTCGTTGTCTTCCAATCGCTCGATCCTCTTGTGTCCCAGGATTTTGGAAACGGCCTAGGAACCGCATACGCGGCGCAATTTGGGCTTACGAATGTGGGCTCCGGTAGGCACATTCAAGACGCCCGTTTTTCGCGCGGTGAACAACCGCAATCTGGCCCTGCATTGAGTGGATTTCAGGTTACCGATTGGAGCCTCAGTGCCAATCCTGACCTGCACGCGATTGATGCCGGAACAGATGGCGTGAGGCTGTCCTTATCGATGACCCCAACGAACCCCCCTGCTCTGCATAACCAAATTGGCTGGCTTGCGGGTCCCAGCACTGGCTGGACTTACTACTATTCACGTCCGCGTATGGCCGCTGAAGGTACTTTGGAACTGGATGGCCAACGATTCACCGTTAGTGGTGATGTGTGGATGGACCACCAGTGGGGTGAGTTTTTTGTACTTGGCAATCCCTCTGGATGGCAGTGGTTTGGGATCCAGTTGGACGATGGGACCGAGCTTATGGTCACCCAGACGAGAAACGTCGACGGAGATATTGATGCTCTCTATGGATCATTTATCGAAATAGACGGTTCACTCAAGTCGATCGGATCTAACCCGGGCGAACTTGAGCTGACAACTGAGAGGTTTTGGACAAGTCCGCACACCGGCGCTGAGTACCCGTCTGGATGGGTCATTAGATTGCCAGAGGAAGAGTTGCACATTGAGATTTATCCCGTTGTCGATGATCAGGAGATCATCTCGACGAGGCCAGAATCAGCGATCTACTGGGAGGGCAAAGTGTCCATTAATGGTACACAGGCGGGTAGTCCGATAACGGGTGACGGGTTTGTTGAGCTCACCGGCTATGTCCTTCCGGAACCTCTACCGTGGCGAATCCTTTCAATGGCAGACCGTCGTGTAGAAATCACCGAATAATAACTGCGATTGATCGAGGGGATCAGGGACGCGGGATAGCCCGAATGGGTTACCGGCACCTCCGCGTTACCTCAGGGATAGGATTGGCAGTAACCGACCAGAGGTCCTTTCCGGTTCGGTGGCGTCATGTGGATCTGTGGGTTACCCGCCTGGAGATATTTATAGGGATCTGCTGCTTGTAGGTTTCTATTTTGTGATATCGCTGTGCCTGCATGTCCGTGTTCGCAAGTCTCATAAGCCGGCACATCTGGCCAGACTGATGCAAAATCTCCAATGGGCCGCGCGGTTCATTTGCCGAGCGCGATTACAGAGCATCACCGTAGAGGTACGCCACTTGAAGATTACCGCTGTTTCAGCTGTCTACCCTAACTACCGCAACGTACCTGCTTCTTGGCGCACCCATTTCTGGCAGATCGTTGTCCGGGTCGAGACGGACGCCGGTGTGACCGGGTTTGGATACGGGGGCGGTGGTAGGGCGGCTGTAGAAGTGGTCAACCGGCACTTTTCTGAGCTGGTTGTTGGTAGCGAATTGGGTTCGGTAGGCGACATATCGGCCATTTGGGACCACGTGTATGCGGAGTCTCTGCCGTACGGGCGAAAAGGCGTCGCCGTGATGGCGCTATCTGGACTGGACCTTGCGCTGTGGGACGCACTGGGTAAGGCCGAGGCAAAGCCGGTCTACGATCTCCTTGGTGGCGCGAGCAAGGGAAACATCCGCTCTTATGCCACCGGATCTGACCAGCCCTGGTACGGCGAACTTGGCTTCACAGCCACCAAATTCCCTCACAGGTGGACCGAGGAGGCCGATTACGATTCCGCGGTAGAGCGTGCGTCCATGGCCCGTGAAGTGATGGGCGGTGATGGGCTGGTGATGATTGACACTTACATGTCCTGGGACTCAGCAGTAACGAGGCGTATGACCGAATTGCTGAAGCAATTCAATATCTACTGGTTTGAGGACGTGTGTACACCGGATGAGCTAGACGCACAGGCGCAACTTCGTTCTGTTGCCGCGCCTGTCCTGATCGCCGGTGGTGAGCACGAGTTTACTCACTTTGGGTTCGCCGAGATCGCAAGAGCAGGCGCGCTTGACCTGTGGCAGCCCGACATAACCTGGTGCGGAGGCATCACTGCGGGTCTACGAATACTGAACGTCGCAGCTGAGGCCGGGATCCCCGTCGCTCCCCATCGTGGAGGAGAGGTGTGGGGTCTCCATCTGATCGCCGCTTCTGACTGTATGGACCTGGCGGAGGTGTTGCCGGGAACACGCGACGGCGATCGCGATGATCTGTGGATCGGCGAGCCTACGGCCGAGAACGGTTACATAGCGCCCTCGGACTCGCCCGGGTTTGGGGTTCGTCTGAACGAAGATATGCTCTAGACGCCTAAACGGATGGGACGCGGAGTCCCATCCGTGAGCATTTCAGATTCAGGCCCGCAATTCACCCATAATGCGTTCACAGGCTTCCATGTAGACGGTGGCGTCCACGTTATACGCCAGGTACTGCACGCCGTTACTTAGAAGCCAGCGGCCCATATCTATGTCACGTGCATATGAACCGACCGACTTGCCGGCCTCTTTGGCCTTGCCGCATGCCTCAACTAGGGCTTCTTCGACGATCGGGTTTCGTACGTCACCGGGGATGCCCAGCGACTGAGAGATGTCGTACGGGCCCAGAAAGTAGACGTCTATACCGTCCACTTCCATGATCTCATCCAGATTGTCCAGCCCGCGCTTGCCCTCGATATGACCAATAACGACTGTTTCTTCGTTCTGACGATCTGTATGGCCGGGGGCACCGTCTTTGAAGTAGTCACCGGCGCGCGTGAATATCGAAAGCCCTCGTTCCCCGCTCGGCGAGTATTTGGCGGAGTTAACGAGTTTCCGGGCATCATCCGGGTCGTTGATCTGGGGTACCTGGACGCCAGATGATCCGATATCCAATGCACGAAGAATGAGTCGCTCATCGTTATCACCGACACGGATGATTGGAGCAACATCGGTGCCGTCCGCTGCAATAACCATGTCCGCGGCCGTCTCCATGCTGATCGGACCATGTTCAGAGTCGATGATGCAGAAGTCCATTCCCGCATAGCCGAGTGTGTCGATCATGGTCATAGACGGCACGATGACGAAAGGACCGATGACTGTTTCGCCGGCTTGAAGTTTTTCCTTCAACAGTCCGCCGCGAGATCCCATATAGATGTTCTCCGTTCGTGATGTGACCCAAATTATGGGTATTCATTTCGCTCCGTGCCGAGACCTGGAAACAGCGCAGAGCGTGATGCACGACAGTCTATCGGTGTTTAAGGGTTTGAGATGAATTTACGAACTATCGTGAGTCCGGCTCTTTTCATCAAAAAAAGCCCGACGACCCTACTCGGTTGCTTTCGGCGATGCAGGACGCAAGACGTAATCGTAGATTGCAGCACCGATTGGTCCGCCTATTAATGGTCCGACTATGTAAATCCAGAAGCCGTCGCGCGGCCCTGGGATTGCGATGTCTTCCCAACCGGCGAAGTACGCCACGATGCGCGGCCCGAAGTCACGCGCTGGATTCCATCCACCCTGCGTTATCGGAGCGAAAAGTGAGATCAGCACGGCGACGGTGAAACCGATAAATAACGCCGTCATCTTGCCGGCCGGTCGGCCGTTACGCGGGTCCACAAGCGCAAAGATGATCAACACCAAGATCCCGGTCCCAAGCGCCTCAACACCCATCGCAGCAAGTGGGGACACGAGATCGTGAGCCACCGAGTCGGTGCCAAAAATATCCGGGTTGGGGAAGTACTCGCCGAACACCATGGCCGAGTGTTCACTGCCTGCCTCACCGCGAACGAGCCCGCGATCGTTTTCAAATCGGTCTATAAACGGCCCGAACGTCACAAGAATTACCAGTCCTGCGAGCACCCCGCCGACCAGTTGCGCCGCCCAATAAGCGGGGAGGCGTTTCCTTTGAAATTGATGGGGCCTGAAAATGGCGAACGCCAATGTCACCGCCGGGTTCAGATGTGCGCCGGATATTGTGGCCGTGGCGTAAATAGCCAGCGTCACACCGAAACCCCATACAACCGCTACCTGCCATAGTCCCTGGTGTGCACCGGTGAGGACGGCGGACGCGACCGCGCCGGTGCCGAAAAGCACTAGCAGGAATGTTCCAACGACTTCAGCCGCGTAAATGCGCAATAGGTACCTTTTTTTGAGAAGAGATATCACTTATCAACTCACTGGTCGATTAGAGACAAGTCTAACGATAACGGGGCAAAGAATCGTCAATTTCCGTAAAGAATATCTACCCGGTATGCGTTCAGAAGATTAGTTGCTTCGACCCCGCGCGTCGCTGGTGTACTATTCGGCCACACACGCTCATGATCATTGCAGCGCTTCTCTTGCCCAAACGGTAGAGACGGCTCGATATGGGCATCGGCCAGGAAGTGAATTGGGCAGACGCGACATCGCAGATAGTGAGCCTTCAGCCGCTTCCCGCACGGGTGTGGGGCGCCTCATTCCGGCGAGTCTGTCGCGATCATTCTCCTCACTAACCGATCGTAATTTCAGATACTTGTGGTTCGGACAGGTCGGAGCCGCCACTGCCATGCACGCCGACCTCGTTGCGCGCAGCTGGCTCGTATTTGAACTTACCGGGTCGTCACTTGCGGTAGCCGGTGTGAATGTGGCACGAGCCGTTCCGATGTTGTTAATTGGGTTATTCGGAGGAGTTGCGGCAGATCGGTGGGATCGGAAGCGGCTCCTGATCATCATCCAGGTGTGGAGCCTGCTGTTGAACGCGGCCATGGCCATCATTGTTATAGGCGGATGGGTCGAAATGTGGCACATATACGTGCTCGCGTTTCTGCTCGGCTCAGGCATGGCGATGAACCAACCCGTGCGCACGTCGATAATTCCTCAGCTGATTCCCAAAGAACAACTGTTAAACGCAGTGGCGCTGAACTCAATCGCCATCAACGCAACGCGATTGATAGGACCGGCGATCATTGGAGTTGTTATCGCTGCATGGGGTGTTGGACCGGCTTATGCCGGGTCCACCATCGCGTACGCAATAGTGATCTGGACTACGACACGCGTTGCGATGCCGCCGATCAGCGTTCTTACTAAACACGGATCACTGGTTGGCCAGTTGATCGAAGGCTTCCGTTACATAGCCACGAACCGTCTTGTTCTCGCGCTTGTTTTGCTCGGACTTGGGCCGCTCGCGTTTGGATTTTCACACCAGACACTAATACCTGCCCTTGTCGTGGATGAACTGGGGCGTGATGCTGCGATTATGGGATTCATCATGGCGGTTGGCGGTGTCGGCGGGATCACCGGTGGCTTCTACATGGCGTCTCGGGTGGACCTGCGCCACAAAGGCGTGATCATGCTTAGTTCGGCGACTGCTTACGGTGTAGCGTTGCTCCTGTTCGCCGGTGTGAGCATGCTCGTGATGGTGTTCCCGCTAATCATCGCGATCGGCATTGCACAGACCGTTTTCAGGTCCGCTAATACCACGACACTGCTCGAAAACACGCCGGACCATCTGCGGGGAAGGATTGTTTCGGCCACGCTTTTGGACACAGCGCTTGCGCCAGTCGCCGGTATCATCGCCGGAGCGGCAGCGGATAGCGCCGGAGTATCTGCCGGGTACTTGGTTTTGGGTGGGATGTGCCTAGCGATCGTTGTCCTGGCGTTACTGGCGTACCCGAAAATACGGACCGTCTAAGGACCGATCAGCGTAGGTGTTGGGGCTTGAGAAAGGATTGTCCTGATCGTCTCATACCAGAACTTGATGTCATCCACATGCAGGGCGAAGAAAGTTCCAAAAACCGGGCTGTTACCGTCCGGAGTTGTGACCCGGATACCGCGGTTCATGCCGACTACTTCGCCGTACTTGTTCAATACGGGTCCCCCACTTTCACCCGGGTCGATGGCGGCGTCCATAGTCAGGTTGATACCGACAGGGCCGAGGTCGATCATCTGGGATAAGACACCGACTTTTACGCGCGCCGCTCCAACGGATCCGTCCGGTTTAGGAGAGCCTTCTGAGTAACCAAGCGCCATCAACGGCTCTGCGATGTCGTCGGCTGTCAATGAGCCAGTCAGCATTGGGAGAGAATTCGTAGCCGCTGGGTCGAAGAACAGCAACGCAAGGTCCCTTTCGGAATCAGTGGTCGCCACCACGGCCTGGAACGGCACGTCGATGGCTTGCCTAACAAGGACAACCGAGTTATCGCCGACCACGTGTTGATTTGTCACAAGCACGCCTTCGTCGATGAGCCATGCGGAGCCCTTGTTGTCCTCGGTATCGATCTGGAATACCCCAAATACCTGCTCTTGGTAGATACGTGCGAAGTTCGGACCGGGCGTGGCTGTAGGGGCTGGTGTGGCGATGGGTTGTGGTGTGGGTGTTGGTACAGGAGTGGGTACAGCTGGTATTTCAGCGATTGCCGTAGACACGGCCTCTTCCACCGCAGCCTGTTGGGCCTCGGTGATCATCAGTCTCAAATCTTCGTCGCTTAATCCGCCGCCACAAGCCCCTGCAATCAGGACAATAACGGGCGCGATTATCGTGAATATGGTCCGAGTGCCGATCAAGCCCCGCGGGAGCAGAGGAAGCACTCTCATTAGGCGGATGCCCTTTCTTCAGCTCGTTTGACAGCTAGGTTCACGGCCTGATCGAGGTCGGAAACACTGTGTTGTGCATCCTCAAGGCTTGAGCTATTTTTTAGCGCTTTGGAAGCCTGCCGTGAAAACACCAGAACGGCCTCACTTACAGCGAGTCCTGTCGCCTTCCTGACGGCGGCGACGTAAGCTCCTAGTTGAAGCTCATATGCCTCGGTGTCGTCGGTCTTCCGGTCGGTCTTGTAGTCAACTATCACCAACGCTCCCTCATCATCCTCAAACATCAGGTCCACATACCCCTCAAGGATCAAGCCCGAATCGCCAACCGGAGCACTCACATATGATTCGCGCCACGCTCGGCCATTCGCCAGCGCCTTTGCAGCGCGTCGCATTACAGGTGTTTTAAGAGTTGCCTGTGCCAGTCTGAGGATCTCCTCTTCGAAACCTGCGACATCGTGTGCTCGCGAGTGTTTGGCCGCCAGCGCACCGAGTTCGGCTGTAGATGGATTGGTCAGATCGATGTCCTGAAGAACGGCGTGTACAGCACGCCCGATTGAACTGGCCGCCCGACCGCGTCTCCAGGGATCTGATTCGGCCTGCTCGTCTTCTTTCTTGGCCTCTTCGACGGAATCTGTTGCGTCATGGAGTGAGGATGCCGAGATTATCTGTGAACCAGACATTTGGTGAATCATCGTATCTCGTTCGTGTTCCCAGGCATCTGGATTGTCCAACATAACCATCTCATGCGTAGGTTCGGGCACCGACCCACCGGCGTCGGGAGGCTCTGGAACCGGAATGAGGGGAGACCACATTTGTGGGACGTCTTTTGAGTGTTCGGCGAACACCGCAGCGGAGGACGATTTATCGTTGACCTTCCGGTAGGTGCTTACGATCAGGTGGTCCTTAGCTCGTGTGGCCGCAACGTACATGAGACGAACATTTTCCATATTCCCGGCGTTCTTCTCTTGATCCCGGAGCGCATCAAAACCACCTGTCTCGAATGGGGCACTTGCCGATCCCATTCTTACTCCGATGCTTGATGTGGCCCCGTTACTGTGATCAAACATTGCCTTCTCGGTGCGATTTTGACTACCTGAGTTCAGGCCGGTCAGTATCACGATCGGGAATTCGAGTCCTTTTGCTGCGTGTACAGTCATAACCCGGACGACATCGGATCGCTCGTTAGATGCCCCATCCGGCACTCGTACATCCCGCTCGGCCTGCTGTCTCGCCCAGAGCACAAAATCACGGAGCGATGGGCGGCCCGCGTCGGCTAGTCGTAACGCCATTTCGGTGAGGAGCTGGATACGCGACCATCGCTCCTCGGCGCGTCCCCCTGCAATGGCCAACTCACGTAGTCTTCGCTCCCGGACGAAACGCTCGATCAGCGCTCCGGGCGATGTATCCAAGCGCTCACCATGCAGCGTCCTCAAAGAATTAAATGCTCTTGCTATGGGTCCGTCGGAACCAGGGCTGCCATCCAAGTAGTTAAAACTGTGCCGGTCCTGTGCCCAGGCCCACAGATCTGCGTCAGAACACGCGTATGCCGCTGATCGGAGCGTCGCCACAACGGCAACTTGGTTCGTTGGGTCATCGATGGCCGTCAAAGCGCTTAAAAGGTCTCTCACATCCTCCGTAACGAACACTAGAGAGTTGCCAGATGTCGTGTATGGCACATCGTAATCTTCGAGCGCCCGTTCCAGCAGTGGCAATGACGTTCGACGCGGGAAAAGGATGCACAGGTCGCCGAAATTCGACGCTCGCATCTCGGCCCCATCCCGCACTGTCCACTGTCCGTTCCCGACCTCATGAGCAACGCGCGCGATGTCAGCCATTTCCCTCCGGCGCACTGTTTCGATTCGCCCTTCCTCTAACGCCTCCCCGGCTATGTGTACGCCAAATAGCGGCTGGGCATCTGGTGGGATGATATCGCTTTCAAGCGCCACGTAATCGGCCTGGTAAGGGCTGCCTTTGCCATCCATCCAGCGGCCGAATATGTGATTCACCCAGCCAACAAGAGAGGTGTTGGAGCGGAAGTTCTGGGTGATCATTGTTAGGTTTACATGTGGCTCGGAACGAAGTTGATTTAATGTCGGAAGATCGGCGTGTCGGAAGCGGTAGATTGACTGTTTTGGATCTCCGACGACGAACAACGCGCCCGGGCTCGGAGAGCCGACAGCGTCACGATCGGTAAGGACCCGAACCAGTTCTACCTGAAGCGGGTCGGTGTCCTGAAACTCGTCTACCAACACGTGCGTATATCGTTCCTGGAAATATCTGCGGGCGTCGTCGTCCTTTAGGAGCGCTACTGCCCATGTCAACATGTCGTGAAACTCGGCCCTCCCGGTGTTTCGTCGCTCCTCGGCGTACCCGGTAACAAACCCCTTCAGGGGGCCGAGTAGATCGCCGACGGCGTGACGTCGCCGTTCTGCGAGTTCAACATTCAGCTGGTTTTGGAGATTCTTCAGGGACGCTTTAATTGATTTACAGGCGTTGACGCCCGACTCATCGTCGTCCCAGTCTGTCTGCTTTCCACCTGTTTGCGAGATCTTGATATTCGGGCTGGCCAACAGCCAGTCGGCGTCCTCACTTTCGGGTCCGATTTGTTCCAGCCGGTCGGCGATTGTTTTCAAGGACTCGAGGCTTGCGGTCAGCTTGTCTCCCTCGGGAAGTCGGCATAAACGCGCCATTTCGGGCAACCATCTGCCGGCGGCAACAATCTCTTTTCCAGCGAGGAGTGGGACATCACCCGGCTCCTTGAAATCGTGTTTGTCGACGAGATGGTAGTTGTTGTGCAGTTGACGGGCCGTGTCGGTCAGATCTCCAAGCGGAGATTCCAGGCCAAGCCGAAACGCCCTTGCGATGGCCGAGGCGAACTCACCCGTATCCGGTTGTTCGTCCAACCAACGCGACCAGGCATCATCGAAGTCGAGTTCCGCCTGAACCTCGTCCACGGGTTCAATCACGGGAGGTAGCCCGGCCTCCAGCGGCCGTTCACGGAGCATCGATAGTGCGAAGGAGTCGATGGTTTGTATTACGGCGAAATCAATCTCACGAACGGCCGTATCCAACTTTTCACGTTCGGCGCCACCGATGTACGCCTCATCGCGTGCCGCAGTAACGTCGAGCCGCACGCGCTCTCGGAGCTCGGCGGCCGCTGCGCGCGTGAAGGTTATTACGACCAGATTGTTGACCGGAACGCCGCTTTTGAGCAGCGCCGTCACCCGGCGGACAAGTGCTGTCGTCTTCCCAGTGCCAGCGCCAGCTTCCACGAACAATGTTGCGTCCAACTCATTGACGATGCGGTGCCGGGCAGCCTGGTCAATCATCGTCACGAATCCACTCCCGAACCATCGCTTAATCTTCCCGTAGCCAGCCCGACAAAATGGGCCAGCGCAGGATCATCAGATTTATGCTCCCATGCCCATGCTCTCCCGCCCGGACAGATCCGGTCGTATGGGCAATAAGCACAATTCTCCTGTGCGAATACGCCGGAACGACCCGGGATGGATTTTTCTCCCGGGTAAGCCGGGAAGATTCCTTCCTGGATTCCGGACACAATCTGGTCAATAACCTCTTCAAATCTGGGAGTTGCGATTTCAAGGGACGTGCCAACCGTTTTCGAACCGCCGCTGTCCATGACGAACCAGAACTCTGCGGCGATCGATTCGATTTCAGGCCGCCACCCTTTGAGGGCCATGGCGTAGATGGGGAGTTGAAGATGCTTGCCGCCATCTACCGGGTCGTTGGCAATTCTGGAGAAACGTGAGCCCCGTCCGCTTTTGTAGTCAATGACCGTAGCCGCCGAGCCGTCACTGGATACATCGACACGGTCTATCCACCCCCTGAATCGCACCGTCCGTCCGCCCGGCAACTTCAGGATCACAGCAGGAATCTTTGTCCCATCTCCGAAGCCAAGCTCGGTCGCCACGGGCCGCTGGCCGCGTTCTTCTATACGAGATCGGTGTACATCTAAGAAATCGAGGAGGCCGCGCTTTATCCGCTCCCTCTCCAGTCGCCACAAGACTGGACTGCTCATCAGGCCGTTGCGCTCAAATTCATCGAACTGGCCGTTTGCGATCTGTCGCAAGCGTTCGGCGTCTGTTGCAGCGCTTGTGGCCGGTTGGATGAGGGTATCCTTGACGAACCTATCAAGGATGTCGTGGATGATGATGCCTCGATCCAGGGCGCTCAGCGTCTCTGCGGCCTCCGGTGTCTCTGTTGGCTCGACGCCGATCTCGTATGTCAGAAAGTATCTGAACGGACAGTTGGCCCACGTCTCAAATCGTGTGGAAGAAGCCACGCCAGCCAGGGACCCGGCGGACCATGTCTTTTCGTGGCCTACATTCGGGCCGACAGCGCCGTCCCATCGGGTTAGTTGAGCCGTCTGGAACCTGCCACGCTCCAGATCTCGGCTGTATAAGAGGGTTTCACCCGGGGCGGTGAACAGGAAGTGGTCTTCCGGGTTGCGCCCGTTTGCGCTCCAGATGGCGAGACTTTTTAACTCGTATTCATATCGATCGGCTGGCCTGGTCTCTGACGTTTGCCGCGTGGGGGTCGGAACGATCTCTATTGGACCGTTCTCGGTATCCAGCAAGTTGGCGGGAAGGGGATTGCCGTGGACTGCCTCCGCAGTTTCTCTGAACCAGCGCGACGGCCATACCTGCTGCGTCGCTCCGGGCTGTGATCGGGGCCACACGAGTACACGTTTTGGTGCGCTGCAGAGCGCCGTCAGATAGCGTCGTCGGGCGCTGGCCCGTTCATCTGCCAAGGTCTTGAGACCGGGTACCCCGTTCCGAAAGATGTCCGGGAGCAACGGGTCTTCTGATCCGATCGCCGGATAGCTACCTTCCGCCATTCCAACAACATATATCAGGTCGAAATCGCAACCTACGGCCTGTCTCAGAGGTGCGACAAACACGCCGCTTCCAAGCCGTCCGACGCGAGAGAGTGGCCGGTCGAGCTCTTGTTCGAGCGTTCGACGGAACCGTTGAAACGTGGGCAACGGAAGATTAATTGAGTCGAGATCGCTGATAGCTTCCAGCGCAGAATTTAGAGCTTGTGCATTTTCATCGCGATCAGGCTCCAAAGCGCCAGCCCGGCCGTATCGCTTCTGGAGCACTTTAAGCCACGTTACGAAGTCGCCCCAGGACGTATTTCGTTCGACGGGCAATTGCTCGGCGGCCAATTGGGCCACGAATTTACGAAGTCGCTCGCTCTCGTTCGCCTCGGTGATCCAGGCTGACCGAGATGCATCATCGTCCTCATCCTGTCTTGCTGCTTTCTCCGCCCGAACGCGCAGTCGCTTAGCATGTTCGCGCAGTCTGCGGTCCCAGGATTCAACCCCAGCAACCACACCAGCACGTCGAGAGATCACGTCCCATGCCGCGCCCGTGGCGGGCTCCCCGTCCGTAGCGACGACGTGGCTTCCCGTGACCCATGCCGCCAATCGGTCCCTGGTGAACCTCGAATCCCGATCACCCGCCTGATCCATTGAGGCGCTGCGGTCCAAGAACGCTAGTAATCCCCGAATCCAGCGTCCGCCGGGAGTGTCGGCCATGTTGATCGGAGAAGGCCCAGAGACCGGGACTCCGCTCAACTGGAACGCTCCGGTTAAGCGTGCTCCGTAGGACGGTTCCTCAAAGAACACGCCAATTCGGGCAAAACGCGTCCCTCCTCGCGCTGCCGCCAGAACATCCCTGACGATCCATCGCGCTTCCTCAGCCTGGTCGGGTGTCGAGACGAGCCTGCATTCATTGGACCCGGATCTCGTTGATGAATCTGCCTCGGCGTCTGGCGAGGTAAGGACACCCGGAGCCTGCCACAAAAGCCGGTCGCTATCGTGATCCCCTGTTGCGCCGATGATCACACGGGTCGCCGGCCGGTCCAGTAGCGCCGTAATAAGTTCACTATGCTGCGCCGCCGGCTCCTCGATAAGTGCCAGCACGATGAGACCGAATCGGTCCAACGATGCGACGTTTGCCCTGACGGATTCAGCCGCCTGGGCCGCTACGTCTGAGGCGGACGCGAATATGCTGGCACGTTCTCGGTATCGGGCAAACAACCCGAGCACCGCCGAAGTGAACTTCCAACCGGTTGGGCCGCCGCCAGTTCCTGAAAGAATCGCAGAACCTACGCCAGATGCATCAAGATCATCAAGCGTCCGGTGCAAAGCTCGCTGGAAGCTGTCCTGGCCGCGTATTCGGTTGAAAGCCTCTGGCAGAATGGTCGTTTCGTCGTTTGCCACTGCATGAATTATCTCTGAGGCGCGCAGTCTGGAAAGCGGTGGTCTGGGATCGGCGGGACCGGCGAGGGCATCCGCAAGGTCTTCCACGCGAAGGAATTGGACGTTGAACAACGGTCCGTCGCTCGCAAGTCGACGTCGGATGAAGAATGCACTGTGAAAAGACGGGAGGACGACGGTGATGGGGCTGAGTGGATCATCGCTTCGGGCGGCCGCGATTTCGTCCCGCAGCGCCTGGATTAATCGCTCTCCAAGTGGAACCCATCGCTGCCCATGCTCACGTGATGTCATGGTTGCCGACCTTATCACTCTTGCGGCGGGCGGCCGGTGGCCCTAATGGGTCACATACTGTGAGTGGTGCCCCCGGTGAGACTCGAACTCACGCCCCCGGCTTCGGAGGCCGGTACTCTATCCGCTGAGCTACGGGGGCTCTTTGGACGTTCAAATATAGCATGGGGAACAGACGTGTTAATCGTCTTCTGGACGCCCTCGGTCTCGATGCTCTTTCGCATCGTGCATGGGCTTTCGGAGACCAGACCCACCCGCCGTGAACGCCGGTACCAGGAGAATTGGAGCAATCATAGTAGTCACAATTGTCATGGCGATAGCGACACCAAACACGTCCTGTCCGATCACTCCGGCCGATAACCCGATCCCGGCTATGATCAGCGCTACCTCGCCACGGGGAAGCATGCCGATCGCCACACGGTATGCGCCACGGCGATTGAATCCGACAGCCAGCGCCGGTAGTCCGGAACCGATCACCTTGCTGAGAATTCCGAGAATGCTGAGGACTATTCCAAACGTAATCGCTGCGCTCATGGCACCCAGGTCTACCTGCATCCCGATTACTACGAAGAAGATCGGCACCACAAAGTGGCCTATCTGGATCATCGGCTCTTCGATTCGGTGTTTCAGATCCGTGTCGGAGAGCGCCAATCCAATGGTGTAAGCGCCGATGATCATAGCAAGGCCAAAGTAGATCTCTGCGACCGCCGACGCCAGGAATGCCAGGAACAGTGCCAGCCCAACCAGCACGCCGGGACTTCTGAACCATAGGAAAGCGTTAGATATCCGATTTGCGAGCAGACTTCCGATTATAAGTAAGCCCAGCCAGAACCCGATCGCTTTTGCGGCGATAACAACGATGTCCATCGGGACCGGAATATTGGCGCCAAGGAATCCGATATCCGTGATCGGGATTTCTCCGGTCTCTGCGATACCGATGACGATCGCCAGAATGAGGATGCCGAGCACGTCGTCCACCACGGCCCCGGCGAGCACCGTTGTGCCTTCCGGGGTGTCGAGACGTTTTATGTCTCCCAGAACGCGTGCCGTTATGCCGACAGATGTCGCTGTCATGATTGCGCCCACGAATAGCGCTGGAAGCATTTCCTGTGTGCTATCCAGGCTGGCGAATCCCAAGAATATTGTCGCGAGAAACCCGAAGGCAAACGGAACAACTACACCGCCGGCCGCCACTGCGGTAGCTGGCTTCATCCATCGGAAAAACTGTGCTCTGTTTGTTTCGAGTCCGGCCTGAAATAGCAGGATGATCGCCGCGATCTCTGCAACGAAGAACAACTCTGGCGACACAGGTGTAATCACATCGACTGCATTGCCAAGGCCATCGATCGCTTTAGGAACCTCAAACAATGGTCCGAACGATCCGATCGCGATGCAGCCCAACGCAAACGGCCCGATCAAGATTCCCGCGCCGAGCTCTCCGAGAACTGAAGGCAATGAAGCGAAACGCTCCACTATCTCGCCCGCAAGTTTGGCTGCGAGAACAATGAACGCGAGGAGAAGGATGAGATGCCCTACTTCCTCAACGAGTATGTATTCTGCCGCGCTTAGGAGCGGCAAAGAAAAATTCATGTTCGTGATCTTAAAGATGCCCCAGCGAAGGCGTCATATGTGAAAGAGGTCAAATTACTGCGAAAAGGATAATCACGGGTTCAGTGCAGTTGATTTAAGAAGTTGTTAGAACCCGAACCGGGTTCAACTGGTCGAGTATCGGGTCGTGTTCCATCAGGGCGATTAGTTCACCTTTACGGTTGTAGGCCCTTACCTGTGACGCGTCGTTTGCAGACGCTCGGCTGCCGGGCTGAATCGATTTCCCGAAACCAATGGCCTCTTCCTGGAACGGATCTACTACAACAGCAGGCAGGTCCAATAGCGCAGTGTCTATCGGGTGCAGCATCTGTTCCCAGTCGCCGGCTTTCGTCGATTCTTCCAACCCTTCAAGGGTCACGGCTTCGCCCAAAGCGAACCGACCGACCTGCGATCGAATTAACTTACCGAGGTGCGCTGTGTTGCCCAGGGCCTGACCGAGATCGTGGACGACTGACCGTGCGTAAAAGCCGCTCCCGCATTCGATACGTAACTCGAGTGTGGGCGAGTCCCACGACGTAATGTCGAGTCCGTACACCATCACTTCACGTGGCTCACGTTCTATCTCTTTACCTTCCCTCGCCAACTTATACAGTCTTACACCCTTCACCTTGATGGCACTGTACATGGGCGGTATCTGGCTGATCTCACCCATGAACCCGGGTAGTGCGGCCTCGATAACTTCTCGGGTGATCGTGCTGGCGTCGGATTTGGCGGTAACTCGTCCGGACGCGTCGTATGTATCAGTAGATGTTCCGAATGTGGCCGTGGCTTCATACACCTTGCGGCCCTGGACGAATCTGTCGATAAATCGGGTTGCGCGGCCGATGCAGATCGGCAGTACTCCGGTAGCGTCTGGATCAAGGGTGCCGCCGTGCCCGACCTTTCGCTGACCCGTTAACCGGCGAACAATCCGGATCACATCCATCGACGTCATCCCGGCCGGCTTGTTGATATTCAGGAAGCCGCCATTTATCTGCGGCGGCCACATTTTTTTGGGCGTGCGACCTTTCTGTGGGGCACCTGACTCGGCCTGATCAGTGTTCGAGCATCCCATTACTAGGCCTCAGACGCGGCCCCCTCTGGGGGCTCCTCGAACTTATTCTCTGGGAGTTTGCTGTCCTGTTGCGCCACGTCATCCATCATCTTGAGCATGCTGGCACCCTCGACAAGCGTATCGTCCAGGTGGAAGACGAGGCGTGGGACGTGTCGGATCTGGATTCGCTTGTTGACCTCTCGGCGAAGAAATCCTGAGGCCGATTCCAATGCCTGAAGGCTCCCATGTCGAACCTCAGGATCTCCTAGGGAACTTATGTAGACGTGTGCTGTCGAGTAATCCGCCGTGCACTCAACCCGCGTGACAGAAGTCATCGGCGCGAGCCTAGGATCGGAGATCGACTCGTCGATCAGCATGCCAAGTTCGCGTTGCAACGTGAAGTTGACGCGTCCGTTTCGCTTGTTCATGGGCAGTCCGTTTGTGGTTCGTCTATTAGCAGGGCAGCGTCGACTGGCGATACCCGAACCAATTTTACGACTTGGAGACGCGGATCGTCATACCAATGCAGAAGAGATTCCACAAATGGAACGCGATCGCGTGCGGCTTCTCTCAGTCGGGATTAAGGGCTCCTTCGGTGGAAGGATGATGTGCATCGATCCATTCATGGACTGGATCTACTCAGCGGTCAGCAATCCGCGTAGCACAGTCCAGCCCGCAATTCATAGGGCATACCCAGATGCGAGATACCACGTCAGCGCCAAGTACCGGCGAAGCATCGACCGTCTTGAGAGTCACGACTCCTCGGTACGGCGCGTATTCCAGGATCTCTATAGCGACGCCCGGCACCAGTCCGTTACTCACAAGGTACTCCAGCAGTTCCGGGGAATCCTCTGGAATTCGATCCAATCGCAAAGGCTGGCCGACCGGCGCCTCGTCGATCGTCGTGCTCGCCGGGCAGGGGCTGTAACCGCTCCCCGGTATCGGGTGGCCGAAGGGGCAGGTCGTCGGATTTCTCAGAGTCACCCGGATCCGCTCCTCTAACTCCTCGGAGATAGCGTGCTCGAGGCGGTGTGCCTCCACGTGGGCATTAACCAAGTCCAAGCCCAGCATGTCGACGATCATTCGCTCTGCGAGTCGATGTCTTCGTACCATCTGTTCGGCCAGCCGGGTGCCTTCTTTGGTGAGGTTGATCTCTCGACTCGGGCCGTGTGTGATCAGCTCCTCTTTTTCCATGCGTCGAAGCATTCCGGCGATCGACGGCGCAGATGTGCCGAGTCCCTCTGACTCCGGAGTGCGCTTCAACTGATCAACAAGGTGAGCGTTTGTGACCGTAAGCCCTTGCTCCTGGACCATGTAGATCGAGAGCAAATAGTTTTCGGCGGCCTGCGTCAGACGCGTTTCGACAGCGCCTCGCTTAGCTCCATATTTGGTTTTAGGAGATTTGTTAATGTCAGCCATACCGGATCGAGGCTAGCAACGGGGCTCCCAGCCGTCAACGCCCGCAACTCGATTGCCCCCTCCTAACGTAGGAAGGGATCAGAGAGTGGTTTTATGTGGGCGACATACTCAAACTCCTTCATTTACCGCAAATCAGAAATCCAGATGCAGGGGCACACTGCGAGAATTCGCCCGGATCATTCGGAGACATCGCCAATCCTCGGTGCTACCATTTGTAGCTCGCGAGTACGCGCGTCCCTGTTTGAAAGCGACAGGGTTAACTGCGACGACATGCGACGCTCCGGAGTAGCTCAGCGGTAGAGCGGTCGGCTGTTAACCGATTGGTCGCAGGTTCGATTCCTGCCTCCGGAGCCATTTTTCAACCGACAACTTTAATTAGCTTTGCAATTCGCTCCTTTCGCCCCTCCAGTAAATGGAGAACATCGATGCGAAAGTCAGATAGAGCGGTTGGTTATGTCGGACGAACTAAGGTGCGAGACTCTCGACCTCAACGGATGCAATTGTGAGCGGGTTGTCCTGAGTCATTCGATAAACCGCAGAGACATGCGCAACTCCCGGTGTGAATCCAAACATCAACGGGGAAGCATCCGAGTATTCATAGGTGAATCCGGGCACTTCGAGTTTTTTAGCCTTGAACTCAATAACAATCCCCTCGCCTCCATACTGCGCACGGTCAACGACCTTCTCGACGAGATTGTTTCGTCTGTATTCCCAGTGACCGGGGATTGGATCTGGCACGGTCCCGTTCAGTAAATGCTCTACCTCATCCGCACCAAAGGAAAACGTGTGCATGTTTTCCCTTTCCATAGGTGTGGATCGCTTATCAAACACCATCGTTGACCGATCGAGACCGAGCAAGAACGTTCGAGAACTCGCGGCCATCAGATAACGGGTATGTCTCACATTCAACCTTCCCAATTATTTACGGTCCCGGGCGAGTACAGGCGACTCCTGAACAATTCCCCGCTCATTATTTAGCGAGTAGAGTGGCGTCGTCTGAATTGTCCACGTCTGTGGGTGGACCATCGAATTCGCCTCGGTTTTAAAATGCCGCAAACAACAACCCGCACAGTTCCAACCTACGTCGGTGATCAACCCATCTAAAGAGAGTACCCGGTATGAAGATCGAGCAAATCTCAGTCACCGTGTTCAACACCCCGTCAAAAAAGGTCAATGACACTGACGGCCACACCCATCCCGGCGACGAGCACGATTCCGAAGAGGCGATGCTCACCATCACGACGGATGAAGGCCACTCCGGCTACTCGTTTGGATCTCCTGACCTGCTCCGTCCATACCTGATTGACAACTACGTCAAGAAGGTTTTTATGGGTCAAGACGCCATGGATCGAGAGAAACTCT
>JAAZYK010000140.1 GCA_014239685.1 Dehalococcoidia bacterium
TAATCAAGGTCTTGACGCCAGTCAGGAGGTCGATCATCTGCACATGCACCTCCTTGGCGGCAGGAAGCTTGGCAGGATTGGATGATGCCCACATCGCACGCATGCCCTGCTAATGGTCCGGTCGAGGAATCTTGAATGGCCGACACTAAAGTTGAACAACTTGCCCTGGTGGAAGCTCGCGTATCGGAGTTACCGGAGCAGTTACAGGCTCACATCCAACGAGCGCGTATGCTCGGACGTGAACTGTCGGCGTTGTTCAATGCAGATCCTGAACGTGTTGACCTCGCCCTCGCGGGTCACGACATCTACCGGGCCGAGTCCGATGTCGAGATGCTCGGGATATCGGACCTCCGAGGAATCGTCCCGGGGACGTTGGAGATCGAACAACCACTACTCCTGCACGGGCCTCTAGCTGCAATCTGGATGGCAGACGAGGGACGGATTTCCGACAAAGGGGTGCTTGACGCCGTGCAGCACCACACCACTTTCGCTCCAGGTCTTGGCGTACTTGCTGCGACCGTGTTTCTCGCCGACAAGATAGATCCTAATAAGATCGAACAGCGGCCGTGGTTGTCGAAGGTTGTGGAGCGGGTGGATTGCGGCGACTGGCAGGCCGCTGTTCGGACCTACATCAAGACCGTTGATGGCGAACTAAGACGCCAGGGAGTGACCCCGCACCCCTTAGCACAGGAAGCGTACGACTACCTGGGAACCGCGTAAGCAAGCGCGGCCGTCGCTCCGTCCTCGCCAGGATCTTGAGGCTCTGGCGAGGGCCGGATCGTGCCACAATCCGCTGGGCGATTGCCGTTTTTGAAGTGACACCAGTTGTGCCCAGAACCTACAGCCTGACGTACTTACGGACTCGTTGGCCGTGCCCTTTCAGCCCGATCTCAGCAACGTACAGGTTGCCGGATGAATCGCCCGAGATATCGTGCGGCGCCTCCATACCGTTCTCTGGGCCGCGCCATCGAGACACCAGTTCGCCATCCAGCGTGAATACGCTGACGCCCGTCGGAGCCCCCTGCTCGACCACGTACATCAAACCGTCGTGGCCGTACCAGAAGGCCCCCGGGTTGATGACATCGGTCCACTCAGCGACAAATGTCCCGTCTTGCTCCAGGATTTGCACCCGAGAGTTTGGACGGTCGGCTATATAAATACGGCCGATGTTGTCGATGCCTATGTTGTGAAGCATACCGAATTCCGAGGGGCCGGTTCCTGCACGGCCCCATGAGCTC
The DNA here is from genome assembly GCA_014239685.1 of Dehalococcoidia bacterium. Classification (GTDB taxonomy): domain Bacteria; phylum Chloroflexota; class Dehalococcoidia; order Lucifugimonadales; family Lucifugimonadaceae. The sequence goes on from JAAZYK010000140.1 coordinate 1,239, forward strand.
AATAATTCGCCGTTTGCAGAAAAGGTATGAACATTGCGGTTGGCGTAACCATCAGACACCAAAATCTGACCAGCATCGTTCAGTACCACCCCAGACGGCATATTGAACGGCAACCCATGATCCCCGGTCTGGGACACGGCTACGTTTGCGTAGTCACGACGGCCCAGTTCCATCAACTTTTCGCCGAGCCGAGTGTGCTTCGTAACCGTGTGCGTCTGCGTGTCTGTAAGCCATATAGAGTCGTCTGGATCGACATAAATGCCGTGGGGATCTCGGAATGTGCCGTTGTACCGGTCGGCGGGGTCAAGGCAGGACGCTTCACCCCATGACGTGATGAAATCGCCGTCCGTGGTCCAAATCGTAATCGGGTGGACTCCACGGGAGAACACGTAGACCTCGTCGCGCGAGTTAACGGCGACGCCGGAAGCCAGCGTGAACTCCCAGCCTTCTGGCATGTCATGCGGCCAGCTGGGATCTAGTTCAAATTTGAGGTCTCCGGTGCCGACGGTTGTCATGTGTGATCTCCAACTAAATCAAGCCGTTTGAACCGATACTCTGGACTGGCGAAAACCTACGCCCGCCGTATTGTAGAGTCAACCCGAACGAACTCCCTGAAGGCCTGTACAGTGCTGGAAGGATCAGTTAACCCGGGCATAACCCGTCGACAGTCCGGCGCATATAGTCTTCGATAAAGATGGAAGACGTATGAAGATGTCGCCCGGGTGAAGCGCGTGTTCGCAGGCACAATCTCGATTAAGACTGGTTTACTAGGAAAGGCTCGCTTTGATAAAGGAACAGGTCCGGGCCGCAGTTGACGATGCTTGGAGGTCGTTCAAACGGACTCTGGAGCCGCTTACTTCAGAAGATATGGAAGTGCCCGGAGCTTGCGGTGACTGGTCCGTCAAAGACGTAATGACTCATATAGCGGCCTGGGAGATTCGGGCAACGTCGGCACTAATAGCCGGCTTGCCAAGCCCGGAACTCGAGCAGTCTGACGCTTTTGATGAGGTTGAAGGTCAGCATTACAAAGACATGGACGTTGCCGACACGACCACGCACCTTGAGGCTACCCATCGGGCGCTGCGAGATGCCATCGACGCATCGTCGCCTGAACTCTTCACGAGCGGCTCGGCTCTACGTCGCGAACTAGACGACGGAACGGTCCTTCACTACGACGAACACGCCGATGGGATTCGAGTCTGGTACGCGCTTTACCGGCGTGCCCGGGCTAGCAGCGGTGGTTTCTCGAGATAGCTGGCTAATCCCCCCGTGAATACCTGGGATGCCATTCGCCTCCGGCCCAAGATACGATCGAATCCGGAGTAACCGCGATCAGGCAACGTGGGCGATCCACGGTTCGTCCAATGTAGGTGGGGCCGTTCGGGCCCATATATCGTAACGCCATCTCTTCGGCGACCTGGAGCATGCGCCCGGTCATGGGTGCAGGCCCCTCCAGAATTTCTGCTTCGCCCTCTATCAAGACCCGTGCATGTTCCGGGTTTATGTCATCAGCAATCGAGATGGCCACACGTGACTCGTTTCGGATGTGATCCACAAACTCAGATCCAGCCCGCCCTACGATGTACATCCGCTTCCCGTCCCACTGTTGCCAGACCGGAGCGATATACGGCGCGCCTCCTGATTGAACCGTGGCGAGCCTAGCAATGGTCGGACCGCTAAGAAACGCGGTTATCTCATCCGCTGTCATCGATCCGGGCATTTAATCTTCCTTCAAAGGTTTGCGGTTAAGTACGAACGGAGCAGTCGGAAACTCCCTGTCAGCCTTTGCGATATCTCCGGTCCCAGCAAAGTAATGATGGTCACCGATATCGAGATACTGCCAGGGGGTGCGGTAGAACATTTCGGTGTAACCACCATCGAGTATCAGTTGACGAACGGTAAACACTAGCGATTTACATTCAGGCGACCAGCTACTAACGATGTATTCATGAGGGTTACCTCCATAAGGAGTGAACCGCCAGGGCGCATCCTTTAAGCGGTCCTCTAGCCCCCGAATACTGGCGCTCCGTTCCACGTACCTGCTCCTTCCCGAAAGAACTCCTGTTCAACGTAGTTCAGCATCTTGCCGACCTTCAAGCAGAACGAGGATAGGCGCTTGGGAGAAATGGATTATTTTCTCTGTGACGCTTAAGGGCACCATGCCTCTGATGCCTCCTCGACTGGCGCGTACGCACAAGGTGGCGTAAGTTTGCACCGACCCGGTTGTGGCTTCAACCGGTGATGATTTTAACTTCAGAGATAAAGCGAGATCATACGGTGAAGATCACTAAGATCGAGGGAATTCAGAGCGCCCAGCCGGGAATGGATATGCGTGGGAACCGGCGCAATTTCGTATACGTCAAAATCGAGACGGACGAAGGGATCACGGGCTGGGGTGAATCTACCTGTGGCCCGCTGATCGTTGCCGGTATGGTTGATGAGATTGGCTCAACTCTTATCGGTAAAGACCCGCATCGTATTGAGGAGCACTGGCAGAGGCTCTATCACCTCTATCACAACGTTCGCGGCGGAGTGATCCAGATGGCGGCTATTAGCGGCATAGAGATCGCCCTCTGGGATATCAAAGGCAAGGCGCTCGGGGTGCCGGTGTACGAATTGCTTGGCGGCGCCATGCGAGACAAGATTTGGACGTATGGCCGTTGGGATGGCGCAACACCAGAGGAATGTGTTGAACACGCGTTGCGTGAGGTCGCGACAGGCCTTACTGCGCTTAAAGGCGATCCGTTCGGGCACCAGGGTTTGTTCAGTTCCGTGCAATCGGAACGTGACGCCGTCGCAAAGCTCAAGGCCGTCCGAGAGGCCGTTGGCGATGACGTGGAGCTGCTCGTCGAGACGCACGGCCGTCTGGCCCCTGCGGCGGCGATACGCGTCGGTCTGGCGATCGAAGAATATCGGCCATTCGTATTCGAAGAGGTTGTTCCTCCCCAAAACGTCGCAGCGATGAAACGTGTGGCGGATGCGATCAACGTCCCGCTGGCGACCGGAGAACGTCTGTACACCAAATGGGAATTCACCGACCTGCTTGAGCAGCAGATCGTCGCGATGATTCAGCCGGATATCGGCCATGCGGGCGGAATCCTGGAGTTGAAGAAGATCGCAGCGATGGCCGAGGCTCATTACGTCGGATTCCAGCCGCACAACCCTTACGGCCCGGTCAACTCCATGGCCGCGCTTCAGGTTGACGCATGCACGCCCAACTTCATGATCCAGGAAGGTGGTCACGGCAACTGGTTCGACGAGGTCGTTGTCGGCGAGTTCCCTAAGCAGAAGAATGGATTTTTTGATTTACCGACGGCACCGGGAATCGGGATCGAAATGGATGAGGCGGTGCTACGTGCCAATCCACCCATCGAGAACATCACCCCGGAGGGATACGCACGTGCCGCCTACTGGCCCTCAATGCAGCAGACCGAGTGGGCTTAGTCCCAACTGAACTAGACCCTCGTGGGTGTTACGTCAGTAGAGATGGGGAAATTAATTAAATGATAATTACCAGCGTTACAGCTATTCCAGGATCTGCACAGACGGCTTTCGGAAGTCGCAACTATGTATTCGTCAAGATCGAGACTGACGAAGGAATCACCGGTTGGGGTGAGGCCTCATGCGGCCCGTATGCCGTCGTATCAATGGTCAATGAGTTTGGTGAGACCCTGATAGGCAAAGATCCTGGGCGCATTGAGGAGTACTGGCAGCGCCTTTACCACCACTTTCACGTGCGTGGTGGAGTGATCCAAATGTCAGCGATCAGCGGTATAGA
>JAAZYK010000141.1 GCA_014239685.1 Dehalococcoidia bacterium
AAGCAGGCGTCCCTCAAGGACCATTGATCGGCCGATTGCTTGACGAGCTACGGCGCGCTCGGTTGGACAAAACCGTCGGAACCAGAGATGACGAGTTGACGTTGGTGAAACGCCGGTTGCCGGTGATGCTGTCCAACGAAAAAGACCGTTAAGCGACGAGCCTGATTCTTGTAACTGGCCGAGAAGTTTGTGAAACCAAACAGTATCTCGACTGTCTTCTGATCCTTCACGGGAAGCGCGCCCCCTACAGAAACCCCTTAGTCCCGCGCCGCCAGCCGTTGGCGATGGAACAAGTACTGCTGGGCGTACGCGGCATCCTCGCCGAATCGGTCCCGTGCCATTTGACCGATAGCATCGTTGGACATCTTCTCTGACGCCCCATACCACTGCTCCATTGCCCGACGAACCCAGCGATCGACCGGGAACGCGCGCCCTTTCTGAAGGGAAAACGCCAGCACGCAGTCGGCGATCTTCGGGCCGATGCCATCCAGTGTTACCAGCGCCTCGCGGGCCTCTTCGTAGGACATATCCAGCAATTGCTCCAGCACGAATTCCCCGGAAGCCACAGCGATAGCAGCGCCCTCAAGGTAACGCGCCCGGAAGCCCCATGCGAGATCACGCGCAGCTTGTTCGCCAGCCGCTGCGACCGCTTCCGGTCCCGGAAAAGCGAAATCGCCTGGCTCGGGACCGATCCGGTCACCGTAGTTGGAAGCCAGTGCGCCCATATTCAGTTTAATTCGAGGGATATTGGACGTCGCCGAACAGATGAACCCGCAGAGGCATTCCCAAGGATCCTGATTGAGCAATCGCAAGCCCAGATAGTCGGAAAGGGCCGGCCCAAGGCCTGGGTCGTCCGCATACTTCGTGCGTAGCCCAACCAGATCGTCTTCGAGACCCATATAGGAGCGTATCGCGTCCACATCTGCGGATTCTCCAGACACGAGGATCACGAAAACACCACCGCCAGCCCGCCTCACCTCAAGCACCGAACGCCCTACTACGCCCCTGTACCCGACAAAATCAGGTGATCCGCCGTCGCCTTCAATCGCGTGCCAACGAAATGATTGCCCACCATCTATCGTGCCCGCTAGGTCAATCTCGGTGACCGGTAAGAACGTACCTTCGGTCGAAATGTGTTCGGTCACCCCGGCGTCTCGGGACGGGAATCTTCATGCCAACGGCTAACACGGGCAGCCAGTTCAGACGTTCTTACCACCTCTATTTCGCATCCCGGCAGAGCGTCGCGGAATGCGGCACCGTAGCCGCGTGTGGCCATACGTGAGTCGAGGACTATGAACACGCCCCGGTCAGATCGGCTGCGTATGAGCCGTCCAAACCCTTGTCGGAAGCGGAGCACGGCAGACGGAACGGCGTAATCACCAAATCCATCGTCATATAACTCGGACCGTGCCGAGAACACCGGGTCGCTTGGCACCGGAAACGGTAGCCGGGCGATCATAAGAGCACCGATAGATGATTCCTCAAGATCCACACCTTCCCACAGGCTTGCAGCCCCGAGTGCGACCGTCGCTTTGTTGGCGTCAAGCGCCCTCATCACGCGATGCGGCGGGCCGTCGATACCTTGAGCAACCAGCCTGATGCCTTCTCTTTGAAGAGGCAATCTAATAGCACTGCGGGTGGCGTTCAGTGCCGAATTTGATGTAAACAACACAAGCGTACGATCCTTAAGGACCTTCGCCACATCCGTAATCGCCTGGGCTACGCCTTCGTTGAAACCGGGGCGGTTCGGTTCGGGAATGTCACCAGGCACCAGTACAAGTGCCGCTTTTTTGAAATCAAACGGGGATCCAAGTGCAACCTCTCGACCGCTCTCGACGCCGAGCGTTTCACGAACCCTGTCAAAGCGGCCCTCGTCGGCCAACGTTCCGCTCGTCAAAACTACGCAACGCTCTCGTTCAAACAAAGTATCCCGCAGCGTTGGCCCAACGGCCAGTGGCGCTCCGCTAACGGCGATTGGCCCATTTGGCGGACGTGTCGACAGCCAGCAGACCATGCCGTCCTCCGGCTCTGGAATGCCCTGTCGCAGACCCCTGCGAGACTCTTCGAGCGACTCGAGCGCCGCGGTAACGTTTAACCCGACAGCCTGAAGATTTCGGGATTCAAGCGAGGCAGGCGCCCTGTCAATCGCGATACCTATGTCGCGCAATCCAAGAGACACGGTCGAGGCCGCTAGGTCGAAGTTCTCCCACGAAACTTCAAGATCCGACCAGGCCGGCTGTTGGCGAGTCCCCTCAGTGATTCGCATGTCGTTCCCCTGAAAACCCCGTCCCGGAGTGAGCACATTCACCGTCTCTTTCAAAGACCGGAACAACTCGGTCGCTACGGAACGAGCCTTGCCAACCGCCTCCAGAAGTCCGGTGGCCAACGTCTCCACGGCCGGGTCCGCCTGTCCCGCCGCTCGCAACGCTCTTATGGCATCACTCACTGTGCCTCGATCGCCAGACAAGCCTGACAGGTCACCCTCAATCTGCCGTTGATCCACTCGGAAGCCAAAATTATTAGTGGCAACCGACTCGAGGTGATGCGCCTCATCGATGATCAGTGCATCATGCTCGGGCAAAAGCCCGCCGCCCATAACTAGATCGGCGAGTAAGAGCGAGTGGTTGATAACGACAATGTCAGCGCCGTGGGCACGTCCTCGTGCGGTACGTAAGAAACATGGGCCGTCAGGTGCTGGACAGCCGCGTGAGCCCTGCGCTGAGATTCGCGTGAAGGCCGCCTGATCGTCACGATTCAGTCGCAACTCTGAACGATCACCCGATGCCGTCGACTCCAGCCAAACCATCGTTTTGGCCATTAGTCTGGCCTCCGGGATAGTCATCTCCGTCGAGTTTTTTGAGTGGTTCCAGCGTCGGTAACACAGGTAATTTGATCGGCCCTTCAACTGGGCAGCAAGCAGGGTCCCGTCAACATATCCGGTCGCGCGTAGCACCGACTCCGCGGCGGGAATGTCCTTGGCTATCAGTTGCTCTTGCAGGTTGATCGTATTGGTAGAAACGATGATCGTGCGGCCGCCAGACAAGGTGTGGAGCGCGGCAGGTACCAAATAGGCGAGCGACTTGCCGACACCCGTGCCCGCCTCAACAATCAGGTGCTCCCCTTCTTGAATCGCGGCGGCGACCATCTCAGCCATTCGCTCTTGTTGCGAGCGATGTTCGAACCTCATCAGTTCACGCGACAGGTATCCATCCGTTCCGAACACGTCAGAAACCGATGGACCAGCCCCGCCGGGATGATTATTTTCAAATCCTTCGGGTTCGACTGTCTTTTCAGATTGTTCGATGTTTTCTGGTTCTTCAAACTCTTCCGAGTCCGATGGCCGACGGCTGGATCGTCTCACCCGCAATCTGCTGCCAAGTTCGCGCGGATCTGGTCTGGCCTCTCCGGCGGCCCGGAAGACGGCGGCAGAGTCCATGTGGTCAAGGGTTCGTCCCGCGAGAATCCCGGTAGTCCATCCGGAAGCGGCGGCAAGTCGGCTGAACTCGGAAAGCACGCCCGCCGGCAGCTCTGCGAGTTTCTCCAGCATCAGCAGAAACAGATCCCGAGTAACCAGCGCGTCCGAAAGCGCCCGGTGCGGGTTGTCGTGGACCAGCCCGAACGCCATGCCGAGCCCCCCGAGGTTGTACTCAACCGCTCCCGGCAACAGTGCATATGTCAGGTCATACGTATCAAAGGTTTGAGTGCGCGACGGAACACCGTTCCGTACCAGAAACCCGGCATCGAATGCTACGTTGTGCCCGATCATAGGGTGATCGCCAAGAAATTCGATCAGATCCGGAAGAACTGCCTCAATGGACGGAGCTCCAGACACATCTTCGTTGGATATTCCCGTCAAGTCGCGAATGAACGGAGGGATGTCCCGTCCCGGATTGATCAACGCGCTGAACTGCTCGATCTCTTCATCGCCGCGGAACTTCACTGCGCCGATTTCGATGATCATGTCCGAGCGTTGATCCAACCCGGTCGTTTCGAGATCAAGCGAAACCATTACGGTCTCTTTCAGCGGCTCACTCAGACTCGGTTGCCAGCCAGAGGAACTCGTCACGACGGTGTTTGCGGATCATGGCCAGGATCAGTTTCACGATCCTGGGTATCCATGAATCGAAGTCGGCCAACATGCAGGTCTACACCCGCCTTTACGCCGCCAGCGCGAATAATTTCCGCCAACTCCCCCGGGTTACGCGGGTCACCATCTACCTCCGTCACGCCAGACGCCAACCCGTGCTTGGAGTGTGCATCCGAGCCGCCGGTAGATGGGTAACCAAGTATCGTGGCGACATCTAGCGCGAACTTATTATCGGTCTCAGGAGTCGCCCCGTTCACCACTTCAAGCGCGTGGGCATGTTGTAGCAACGGTATCTCCGATGCGCCTTTGACATCGCCAGGCTCCACTCCCGCTTTCAATGTGAGGATGCATCTCTGCGGACCGGGCGCGTGTAGATGACGGAAGGGATGCGCAAGCACGATCGCCGCTCCTGATTTGCTCGCCCGTTCACCTAACAGAGCAAAGTTGCGCATATCTGAGTGGTACCCGTTCTCCCCGATGACGAGCGCGTGTCCGGCATCTGTCTCAACCTCGAGAGCCCGAAACAGGCGTATTCCGGTCTCACCGATAACCCGTTCTATCTCATCGTCGGTCCATGAATACGTGTGTTCGGTCAAGCAAACGCCAGCAAGCCCAAGACGGATGGCCTCTTCGACAAGCTCTTCCGGACGAAGACTGCTGTCGCCGCTGCCGCGGGTGGTATGTACGTGAAGGTCTAGCAGCAAGAGCGGGCTAAAGCCCCGCCTTCCGGAGTGTGAGTTCGATATTGTCTGGAGACGCATCAAGCTGTTTCGCATCGATGGCCGCCATGACCTCAATAACAGCATCGGTGACGGGCGTGGCGACCCCGGCTTTTTTCCCGGTCTCGGCGACAAAACCGT
>JAAZYK010000142.1 GCA_014239685.1 Dehalococcoidia bacterium
ACTACTGTCCTGAGCCTCACATGGACTTAACCGATGCGGACCAACCCAGATTTCTCATACACACCACCGAGTGCGCAACCATTCGTCCTAATCGAACTCAGGCCGCTCTCACTCCCCGTCAGCGCCTACATATACTTCAATCCAAGCGCCAATCGCTCACTATAATTAGTTGAGCGCCGACGAGATAAGTCCAAAGGCTGAGTCCCACACAATGAGTGAATCCCTAGACCGCGGCGCTGAAGAAGAACCGGCAACGCCCAAGCGAACGCTGTTGACCATCTCCCAGTCATTGAACATTTGCAGCCCGGTCTCTACGTCCCTAACCGAGGTTTCGTTCAACTTCTCTCCCTCAACGGATTGACGAAAGTTGAATCTTAAAGAAGCGATCCCCCGATGCGCCAACGCGCTGCAAATGGCGACTACAACCGACGAGTTCATGTCGCCGCCGAATAACGGGTGTGGGTGGCACACAACAACGCCGGGATACGGAGCCTCTCCAGGGGATGGTTGCACGATGATGCCGTTGACCTGATCGCCGTCGACCTCGTAGCTGACGAGCGCCTCGTTTATCGGCACGTTTAATGGCCTCTCATGGCTATGTGTTTTCGAAAATCGCCTTACGGCATGGCCCTTTACCGACGACGTCGAGTCAAGGACGGTCCGCGCTGCTAGAATTCCCGCGGCAAGACATTGGCAGCACCGGCGCAGTAGTTCAGGGTACGCCCTGACATTGTCATAGGCTTCCAGAAAAACTGGCAAATCCCGCAGATTAAACGAGGCAACCGAATGATCCGTGTCGATCTCCGAAGTGACACCGTGAGCCACCCGAGTCCAGAAATGCGTAAGGCCATGTACGAGGCCGAGCTGGGCGACGACGTGTACGGCGACGATCCGACCACTAATCTGTTGGAAGAACGAGCGGCCGAAATGCTCGGCAAGGAAGCGGCGGTGATCGTCAGCTCCGGTACGCAGAGCAACCTCGTTGCTTTACTGGCGCAAGCCGGCCGAGGGGACACGGTCCTGATCGGCAACAAGAGCCACATCCTCAACGCAGAGGCCGGCGGAGCTTCGGCACTTGGCGGGATCGTGCTTATTCCCCTACAGAATGACCAGCGCGGGACGATGGACCCGACGGAAATAGGGCTTGCAGCAGCGCCAAAAGATCATCATAAAGCGCCGGTATCGCTACTTTGCGTCGAGAATACGCAGAACGCCGCTGGTGGAACCGCTCTATCACCTGAAGAGATCAAGATCATGGCTGACGCGGGGCGCCAGTACGGGCTACGGGTTCACATGGACGGAGCACGTCTTTTCAACGCGGCCGTTGCTCTTGAGACCCCAGCTGCTGAGCTGACGGCCGAAGCTGACACCGTCGGTTTCTGCCTCTCAAAAGGATTGGCATGCCCTATCGGGTCTGTCCTTTGTGGAGATGCCGATGTGATCGAAGAGGCGCGTCGCTGGCGCAAGATGCTTGGAGGTGCAATGCGTCAGGTTGGTGTCATCGCCGCCGCAGGAGTTGTCGCGTTGGACACGATGATCGATCGTATGGCCGACGATCACGCCAACGCACGAAAACTTGCGGGTGCCCTGGCAGAGATGCCCGGGATTGAGATCGATCTCGCGAGTGTAGAGACTAATATCGTCCGCTTCGGCGTGCCTGCCCACAAGGGCATGGAGATTCAGGGCCGATTAAAAGATGAGGGTGTGTTGATAAATGGCGGGGATTCTGATCTCCGCTTCGTGCCGCACTACGGCATAGACAGCGAAGACATCGATATCGCTATCAACGCAATGGATAAAGTGATGGCCGAGGTCGCCGATTAACGATGGCAACGTATAAGGGCACGATAGGGATACTTACCGGCGGCGGCGATGTCCCGGGTTTAAATCCGGCCATTCGGGCGGTCACTATCAGGGCGAATCGTGAAGGATACCGGGTAATCGGTCTTCGTCGAGGTTGGGCCGGGCTTGTGGACATGGTTCCCGAAAAAAACGCGGACAACGGCGCCAACTTCCAGTCATTGGACGAAGACGATGAAGTTAACCGCGCCGCGCGTACAGGCGGTACTTTCCTGCATTCCTCCCGTACGCGGCCCAGTCATCTTCCCAAGAACGTCGTTCCGCCACACTTATGCGATCTGTACACCGATGACATTAATGACCTCACGCCCACGATCCTGAAAAATCTTGAATATCTCGGGATTGACTACCTGATACCCATTGGTGGCGACGACACGCTGAGCTATGCGCATCGCCTGCACACGGAAGGCGTCAATGTCGTGGCGATTCCGAAGACGATGGACAACGACGTGCCAGGCACCGACTACTGCATCGGCTTCGGCACGTGCGTTTCACGCACCATCCAGATGGTCCACGACCTTCGCAGCACGGCCGGTTCGCATGAACGCATTCTCGTCATCGAGGTGTTTGGGCGTTACGCAGGTTTTACGGCGCTACTGCCCACTATGGCCGGGGCTGCTGATAGATGCGTGATCCCAGAGCATGAGTTCGACATCGGGCAGCTGACCGAATTGCTAGTCGATGATCGCAACCGGAACCCGAGCCGCTATTCAGTGGTGTTGGTTTCGGAGGGTGCTTCGATGTCGGGCGATATGTCTTTTGAAGGCGAGGGTACGGACCAGTACGGTCACCGACGTCTAGGGGGTATCGGTGACCAGGTGGCGTCTCAAATCTCCGATATTTCGGCCAAATACAACAACGGGACTCGAGTGAATGTGACAAGTCAGCGTCTTGGATACATGGTTCGCGCTGGCGCTCCAGACGCCCTTGATTCTATTGCACCGATGGCGTTTGGAAACCTTGCCATGGATCTGGTGATAAACGGTGCTTCAGGTAGGCTCGTCGGTATCCGTAACGGCGTTTACGACAGCGTTGAACTTGATGTCGTTGACGGCCCACACAAGGTGGTCGATGTCGAGAGGTACTACAACACGGATCGATTGCGACCGAGCTACGAAATGTTCGGCGGGACGCCGCTTTTCTTGTCATAGGCGTTGATAACGCCAGATGTGTGATTTTGGACAACAAGTACTGTGGTCACGGGATTCGAGTTTTCTAACTTCCCGTTTGCGCGGGAGTGAGGAGAATTATGTCCGCTTCGGATGTGGCCGATGAATTACAGCAGCCACTGAGGCTTGTCGTCGAAGTGATGCGTTCCTCGCTACTGAGGGAGCATGGTGAGGATGTTCGCACGGAGGCGTAAGTTTTAGAACGTTTTCGTTGCACTGGATTCTTTTCGTCAGGTTCAGCGCATACTTTAAACAGCCTCAAGAGGCCGAACGGTCGGACGTATCGCGTTACGGCCTACGACGCTGTCGAATTCGGCCTTACCTCTTCTCCGAATTCGGCGGAAGGTGGCCATAACGTCCGTCTTTCCATAGACGTCGTAGCCGGTCGCTTATGCGCGGCTCGAAGCCCTGGTCGCCGGGCTCGTAGTAACGATGTCCACGTACGTTCTCGGGCCTGTTTTCCATAGCGGCAAAGTTGTCCTCGAAGTCGTGCGAGTACTTGTAACCCTCGCCGTGTCCCATGTCTTTCATCAGCTTGGTCGGGGCGTTTCGGAGGTGGATCGGAACGGGATCGTTTCGGGTATCTCGCACGTCCGCCAGCGCCTTGTTGATCGCCATGTACGCCGAATTGCTCTTCGGTGCGCTCGCCAGGTAAACCGTCGCCTCAGCGAGAATGATACGGGCTTCTGGCATTCCGATAAGGTGGACCGCCTGCTGCGCCGCGACCGCCACCCTAATCGCTTGTGGGTCGGCCAGTCCCACGTCCTCAGCCGATGCGATTACGAGTCGTCTGGCGATGAACATCAAGTCCTCGCCGGCGTCCAGCATCCGGGCGAGCCAGTAGAGCGCTGCATCCGGGTCTGAGCCGCGTATTGTTTTGATGAAGGCGGAGATCGTGTCGTAATGAAGGTCGCCCGTTTTATCGTAGCGCGACTGCTGCTGTACAGCGTTCTCGACCGTCTCGATTGTCACCAGTCGGACGCCATCCTCTGACGGCTCGGTCGACGCTACAGCAAGCTCAAGTGAATACAACCCGTGGCGTGCATCGCCGTTCGCCACCCGGACCAGCAGCGCCCGGGCCTCATCGGTGAGCATCGCTTCTGGCTCACCTGCACGTAACTCTGGGTCCGTCAGCGCGCGGTCGATCAGGGCCGATATATCTTCATCTGAAAGCGACTCAAGGCGGAAGACGCGCGCACGGGACAGTAAAGGGCCGATCACTTCAAATGACGGGTTCTCTGTGGTGGCGCCGATTAGCGTCACGGTGCCCTCTTCAACGTCTGGGAGGAGGGCGTCCTGTTGCGATTTATTGAAGCGGTGAATCTCATCCACGAAAATGATCGTCGGACGGCCCTCCATTCCCAATCGCTCTCTAGCTGCCTGCACTGCTGTACGAATGTCACGGACACCTGCGTTGACGGCGCTGATGCTCTCGAAATATGACTGGGTTACGGATGCGATCACTCTTGCGATGGTCGTCTTACCGGTGCCGGGCGGGCCCCAAAGGATCAAGGACGGCACGCGATCGGTTTCTATTGCCCTCCGAAGCACCTTGCCCTCGCCAAGGATGTGAGTCTGGCCCAAAATCTGATCAAGTGATTCGGGGCGCATTCGCGCAGACAGGGGAGCAGACCTGCGGGCGATCTCTTTGCGTCTATGGTCGAAGAGGGTCATTTTATTTATTAGCGCCCACTGAGGGGCAGGAGCCTAGCGACGACCGTCCGCTGGTGGAAGCGGCGAAGAGTTGTGCGAGTTCTTGCGGGTAGCATACCGATCGCCCGTCTTTAGCTCGGCGATTGTGACTCCGTCTCCGCCCATTCCATATGATGCGGGGTAGGATTTGTCTACCAGGTTGTGGCCCTTGAGGTGTTCCCGGACGGCTTGCTTCAATCTTCCT
>JAAZYK010000143.1 GCA_014239685.1 Dehalococcoidia bacterium
GATCGTCTCCCGATTAATGAGGCAACCCGGTCGAGAAATTCTTTGCCCGGGGCTCACCTGGCACGGGTATCGGATTTCTGGGGCTCGGCCCCCCTGGGAATTTCGGGGATGCTGACTTCTGGCCTTCTATCGATTCCTATTACTTCTGAAATCCCTGTATTCAAGGAGGCGCGAGCTTGACCCAGTACGTGTTCGTCACTGGCGGCGTCGTTAGCTCTCTTGGAAAGGGCATCGTCGTTGCATCTGTCGGGAGAATGCTCAAGAGTCGCGGTGCCACGATCGCTGTGATGAAGCTGGACCCTTACCTAAACGTTGATCCCGGGACGATGTCGCCCTATCAGCACGGCGAGGTGTATGTGACCGGGGACGGCTCCGAGACGGATTTGGATCTCGGCCACTATGAACGATTCATCGACCTCGAGTTGACATCCATTTCCAACGTGACTGCCGGCCAGATCTACTCTGACGTCATTGCGCGGGAACGAAACGGCCGCTATCTCGGCGGGACGATCCAGACCGTCCCTCACGTCACCAACCTTATTAAAGAACGCATCCACCAGCTTGCTGACGAGACCGGAGCAGATGTTGCAGTTATCGAGGTTGGGGGGACGGTGGGCGACATCGAAGGGCTGCCCTTCCTTGAGGCTATCCGGCAGATGCGGAACGACGTTGGTCGTGACAACGCGACGTATGTGCATCTCACTCTGTTGCCGTACCTCGGATCTACGGGGGAGTTGAAGACCAAGCCGACACAGCACAGTGTTCAGGCGTTGCGGGGCATTGGAATACAGCCGGACGCCATCATTTGTAGAAGCGACTTTGATGTTGATCTGGGTCTAAGGGAGAAAATATCACTCTACTGTGACGTGCCGACAGAGGCGGTCATTGGGCTGGAAACCTTGGACACGGTGTACGCCGTGCCCCTTAGCCTTGAAGAGTCAGGATTTGGTGATTTCCTTGCGGACCGACTCGGTATCACGGCCAATCCCGATCTTTCGGAATGGTCCGGCATGGTTGACAAGCTTCGCGACCCAAAGCGGACGGTTAGGGTTGCCATCGTCGGGAAGTATGTCGAGCTCCCGGACTCTTACCTCTCCGTGATAGAGGCGCTTCGCCACGCCGCCCTAGTCCACGACTGCGAGGTCGTGATCGACTGGATCAAGGCGGAGGATATTGAAGAGTTTGGCGCTGACCAAGTGCTTAACCGGGCTTCCGGCATCATAGTCCCGGGCGGAGTTGGTGAACGAGGTGTTGAGGGAATGGTTACCGCCGCGCGTTACGCACGCGAGCGCGGGATTCCATACCTGGGACTCTGCCTGGGTATGCAAGTGATGGTGATTGAGTTCGCCAGGTCCGTTCTCGGATTGGAAGACGCCAACTCTGCGGAGTTTGATCCCGGCTCCCAAAACCATGTAATCGCGTACATGCCGGGGCAGGAGGAACTTGGCGAAACAGGCGGAACGATGCGGCTCGGTCTGTACCCGTGCACGCTGACCGCCGGGACGATTGCCGGTAACGCTTACGGTGCAGAATATGTCAATGAACGACACCGGCATCGCTACGAGATGAATAACGATTACAGGGAACGACTGAACAATTCAGGACTCATATCTAGCGGTACCGCGCCCGATGGCTCCCTGGTTGAGATTAGTGAGGTGGAGGGGCATCCGTTTATGGTCGGTTCGCAGTTCCACCCGGAGTTTGCGTCACGACCAGACCGACCCCACCCGTTGTTCCGCGAATTCCTGGGCGCCGCCGTCGACACGCTGCGCGAGGGCGCACAACACGCGATGCCTCTTGGCGAATCAAGTGATGCATCTAATGACGAAAGTGCGCTGGCGTCGTCCGAGATTATTGCGCGATCCGGAATCTCTGGTTAAAGGATTACAGGAACGTTGTGATATAGTCTCCGAAGTCGCCTATCGGGAACAAGATCGATTAAGGCGCATCGGTCGGGACTGCCGACCTTCCTGCCCCCTGCCCATGGGCACCTCCCGGGACTTGTCCGCGCAGATTACGAATTTGCATTGTGGACTTCGCTGAACCTCAGCTGGTCATCCGGTCAAGAGGTAGATCTCTCACAGGGCAAGCGACGGACATACGGCGTTCGGTAAACATAAGCCGACTCCCCGGAGATCCACTCTTAAGAGACTCCGTCCCAACACTTTTCAATAGACCACTACGAATCCAGCGCAAACAGTCGCCGGACGGGTTGGTATTTGACCGATCCATCATGACGACTGCCGATTACGCCGGGTATACACAAGGCGTTTGTCGTCTTACACCCTCGCCTCTGTATAGAAGGCACAACCTGGAGGAACTAATCTGACTACGCAGAGCCAGTCACGCAGCAGGCGCCGCCGGTCATCGCACCGCGGCCGTCGTTCAAACGGTCGTGGCCGTGGAACACCGGCAGGACTGCCCCAAGATATCCAGTATGACGACGGCGGTTCGCAACTCGGCAACGTAGGTGCGATGTCGATGGACCAACTCCGATCTAGGGCGCTTGAGTTAACCCTCAGGAATGGAATTCCGAAAAAACGGTCAGACCTGGTTCTCCAGATCTTGGCGCGTCATGCTGAAGAAGCAGACCAGCTTCTTGGTATGGGCGTACTCGAAGTAAGTGGAGATGGCCACGGCTTCCTCCGGCAACCGACCGGTGGAGGGCGGGAATCCGATCCCGAGGTATATGTCTCTCCCGCGCAGATCCGGCGATTTGGCCTTAGGCCGGGTGACCAGGTCGCCGGTGAGGTTCGTGCACCTAAAGAAGGGGAGCGTTACTACGCCCTGATCCGAGTGGAGGTCGTTAACGGCCTGGATCCGGAGTCGACCCTGAAGAGACCCAAGTTTGAGTCACTCACCCCGATCTTTCCGGACGCGATCATCAAACTTGAGACCACGCCGAAGAATATGGCGACACGGCTAATCGATCTTGTAGCGCCCATCGGGATGGGCCAGCGCGGCATGATCGTTGCGCCGCCTAAAGCCGGCAAGACTATTCTGCTCAAGCAGATTGCAGAAGGAATCACCGCCAACAACCCGGGCGTGAGTCTTATCGTGGCCCTGGTTGGTGAGCGACCGGAAGAGGTCACAGACATGCGGCGGTCTATCGAGGGTGAAGTGTTTAGTTCCACCTTTGACGAGCCTCCGGCAGACCACACCCGGGCTGCCGAGGCGGCACTGGCTCGGGCCAAGCGGCTGGTCGAGGCCGGCGAGGATGTGGTAATTCTTGTTGATAGCCTCACAAGGCTTGCCCGTGCTTACAATCTGTCCGTTCCAGGAAGCGGCAAGACCCTATCCGGTGGCATGGACCCGGTCGCGCTGTATCCACCGAAGGGATTCTTTGGCGCGGCCAGGAATTGCGACGAGGCCGGGAGCTTGACGATTCTGGCGACGTGTTTGATAGATACCGGCAGCCGATTGGACGACCTGATTTATGAAGAGTTCATGGGACGGGCAATATGGAACTACACCTGAGCCGAGTCCTCGCCGAGCGGCGTGTTTATCCTGCCATCGACATCCAGCGCAGCGGTACCCGTCATGAAGAGCTGCTGCTGTCAGAGCAAGATCTGCGACAGATCTGGCTCCTCCGTCGAATGGTGTCGATAATCGCCTCGGATTCCGGCGGCGATAACACTGTCGGCACAGAGCGAGTCATCGAGCGAATGTCCAAAACACAGGACAACCAGGAGTTCCTGGCTTCCATCAATAAGGTGGGGTAATTGGAGATGGGTGGAAATTGCCCATCTCGAAATACCGATTAACTGCAATTCTGCTTGTATCTGAAGGATATGGGGGGTTGACGTATCCATCATGCGCAATCGTCAACTGTGAGAATACGAGATAAAAATTCCCTTTCCGCGCCTCGAAAGTCGTTGACACCGATCCGTACTCACACGTATTCTTGCTTCTGCATGACGATCGGATCAGGAACTCTGTAGATCGGCTTCACTCGCTACCGGATAAGAGCGCTGAAATCCAGCCGGAAACGCACAGTTTGTCGCGCTTCAGGCTTCTTGACAGCCTCTTGATCGGAGTGTAAGAATCCATCTGTTCGGCTCCAGTCCCGGGAGTCCGCGCGTACATGTACGCGTTTTCCATGTGAAGTATTGGGACGTATACACGGGCCGGCGCCGTCGAAACTAGAGACGGAACGATCCTGTGGAAGGAAAGTTTTTAATCTTGGGATCACGGCGAGGCCTAGACCCACAGGCAGAGAATTCTGCCAGCGGTGGTCAGAAACGCGAAAGTCATAGGGGGACAAGGAACGTGAATCTTTCGGTGAAATTGATAACCGCAATGGCGGCATTCGTGCTGCTGGTTGTGGGGTTAGTGGCCCTGACATCGTCGGGGTCGACCGCTCGTGCTGCGGTAGACGCTAATGTCTACACGGCAAACGAGTGGTCGAAACTAACAAACGACCCCACGCCAATAACTGGCTATAAATACGCTGGTGCAAGTACATCCGTGTACTCCACCTTCGTAGAGGTAGCCACTACGTCTGGTCCGGATCTGAACACGATTCAGACAAACAGTGACACCTTGGCGGTTTTCGTTGAGGATGCTGATGTCAACGTGGCGGTTCCGAAGTCGAAGACAACCGTTGGTACGACCGTCAATATCGGAAACACTCAGACGATCGTTCTCACGAGTGCTGAAAGCCCGATTGTTGACGCTGACGGCGACGGCAACATTCTTGAGGACATTACGCTGGTCAATCCGGCCTCGGGTACTGCTTCATCAACCATGTTCACGCTGCAAAGTGCGTTTGCTGGTTCTGCAACCCAGGTTGGTTCGATCACTGTTACGCAGACCGTTGCGAATACTAACGACACAAACGTTGCCCTGAGCTGGAACACCAGCGCGGTCAACACGGTCGAGGTCAAGGTCACGACAACCCAG
>JAAZYK010000144.1 GCA_014239685.1 Dehalococcoidia bacterium
ATCGGATAGACCAGCGAGAGATCGCCATCTCGATAGGCGCGACTGAGCGTGAAGAAGTAACCCAGGTGCAGGATCCAGGTGGCGGCGAGGAATATCCAACCCCTCGAGTCGGGTGGGTTTGTCCAGAACAGCACGACTGCAAGCGGCAGTAAAATCACGTTGATGCTCACCGCCATCCACCAGGTGAAGACCTCGGCGTCATCGGCACGCTTTATGAGGAAATTCCAGGAGGCGTGCGCGAACGCTGACAGTATTACGAGTGCGATTGTTGCGCCGGTCATTGACGGGAGGATAACCGTGAATGGCAGGATAAAGTCAGTATTCCGGCTGCGTTTTGGTCAGTGTATGTAGCGGTGAGTGTTAAACCCATCAAGCCGCAGAGATCCCCCGGCTCACTCGCATCTCAACTTTCCCTTCCGGCGAGTTATTCACGTAAGCCTTCAAAACTCCCGGAAATGTTGTCAGAAATTGATCTGAGTCGGTTCCGTTGGTCAGTGTTTCCCGCGATCTAGTCACCGCCCCAACAAATCCTAACCACGCCATAATGTGTCCTGAAAACGCGTCTGGCGTGATTGCACGCTCCACCGGAAGGGACCCTCCTCATTGGTTGATATCAAGATCGTTAACGGCCAAGTGATTGATGGCACTGGAAGCCCCGGGTTCTACGCCACGGTGCTTGTAGAGGGAGATACGGTCTCGATACACCGGGGTGAGCATGATCATATTGAGGCGATACGGACGATCGACGCGACGGGGCATGTGGTGTCGCCGGGTTTCATCGACGTACATTCACACGCCGGTCTTACGATCCTAGGTGAACCTCATCACGATCCAAAAATTAGGCAGGGCGTGACGACCGAATTGATCGGTATAGACGGCAACTCTTGGACGCCCTTTCGTACACACGATGAACTACGGCAGTTCATAGAACTCGACAGTGGCCTTAACGGCTACCCACCGGAGCCGGCTGATTGGCTGACTCTCACCGAGTTTCTGGCGAAGTTTTATGAGCGGGTCGCCGTTAACATCTGCTACATCCTCGGCAACTCGCCGGTACGCATCTGGGGTGTTGGCTGGGACGACAGACCGGCAACACGAGACGAGATGGCCAATATGCGGGCGGCTGTCAGGGAGACGATGGAGGAGGGCGCATGGGGGTTGTCAACGGGACTCGACTACCCACCCGGTTCGTACGCGTCGACTGAAGAGTTGATTGAGTTGAGCGCTGAAGCGGCAAGGCTGGGTGGTTTTTATCACACGCACACACGCGCCTCTTTACTGAAACAAGGACTACTTGCGCCCTGGGAAGAGGCGCTAGAAATTGGCCGTAAGAGCGGAATTCCGGTGCATCTGACGCATTACCGGCAGGGTGCACAGGGGGTTGGCAGTCATCTTGATTACCTAGGGCTGGTGGAAGACGCGGTTGATGAAGGCATGGATGTCACGTTTGACTGCTATACCTACCCGTATTCAGGGACCCGGGTCACGATAGCGTTGCCGCAGTGGACAATGGACGGTGGGGTGGAGCGCCTCAAGAAGGCGCTCACGGATGGTGCCGACCGTGAGCGGATCACCTCAGAGATGTCGGACGGTGGATCAGCCTGGCGAGATCTGAGTGCGAACTGGCTTACGAACTTCAGGCAGCCGCAGAATCACGGTTACGACGGGCACTCGATTACAGAGATCGCGATAATGCGGGGTCAGGAACCGATCGAGGCGCTCATGGACCTGTTGATCGAAGAAAACCTCGGTATCTCCACTGTTGCTTTAGGAACCAACCCGCACACGCTTTCGGAGTTCGTTTCGCACCCCTATGGAATGATTGGGAGCGATGCGCTCTTGTTTGGTGAATACCCGAGTCCCAGATCGTACGGCTGTTTCCCATTGGTGCTTGCAGAGTTTGTACGTGCCGAGAAGAATCTGCGGCTTCCTGAGGCCATACGCAAAATGACCTCGTTTCCGGCGCAGCGAATGGGCATTCCGGATCGAGGGATTCTGCGGGACGGGTTTCGGGCTGACATCGTTATTTTCGACGCACAGAACGTGAAGACACACGCGACGAAGGCGAACCCGAAGGTGTACCCGGAAGGCATTCCGTATGTGATCGTGAACGGGAAGGTCGTGATCGATGCAGGCGAGAACACCGGTAATCTGGCCGGTCGGCCACTCAAGCGAGGTAGGGTGAGGACTTAATTAATGCCATTGAATTTGATTTACGAGGCACGCAGCACATCACTTCATCACGGCGCCCTTCCGGAGTTCTTAGAGCAGATCGCCTCCGGGGAGTATCCGGGGCTTCATCAACCCGGCGGTGAGGTACTACGCGTCATGGGCACGATCATCGGCGCGCCCGAGACGGATGTACTTCGTGTGACGACTTTCAAAGACATTTCTGCCTGGGAGGCGTCTGTTGCTGATTACACTCGCTCATCTCTTGTGGAGAGCGAGTCTGTGCGGCTAATGAGGCCCATAGCAAAGCGCCCTCTAGCGCAGATTCCGGATGAACACCGGCGAAATTTCTACGGATATCGACGGTTTCATGTAGATCCCAGCGACCTTGTTGAGGTGGTGGACACATCTGAGAACGGGGTGTGGCCACGTATCGAGCAGCAGGACGCGCGGATTCTTGGCTTGTGGCAGACAGTGGGGTCAGCTTATCCGCTTGAAGTCACATTGCTCACCGGCTACCACTCGCCGACCCACTGGGAATCTACCCGGGTATGGACCGGCAGGCCGGATAATATTTCCGACGCCGAGTGGGAGAGCAGTAGAAAGCGGCGGGACCGTCGTGCAGTATTGACCAGATCCCAGTGGGTCCACCTGATGCGGAACTTCACTTTCGGGCCACGGAACGATTAAGACTCATCCGAAAACAACAATAAAACTAAAGAGCAATTCACCAGGAGCTTTACATAGTGGCAGAGCAAAGAGTCGATACGGTTGTTTCAAATGGAACGGTTGTTACCGCGACGTCCGAGGTGGAGGCTTCGATCGCAATCAAGGACGGACGGGTCGTGGCTATAGGGGCGCCGGATTCGATGCCCGAAACTGATCGCGTTATAGACGCGTCCGGACGCTACGTTCTACCGGGGCCGATCGACGGGCACGCTCATTTCCGTGGTTGGGAGGATTTCGAGCTTGCCGGGAAAATGGCCGCGAAGTCCGGGTTGACGACAATTATTCCCTTCGGCGAGCCAAACCACCGAGATCACGAGGGATTGCCTGCTGCGGCTACCCGAATTTCTGGCGAAATCAACGCCGGATCTGTGATCGACATGGGCCTCCACCTGATGCTAGGGGCAGACCCGTATGTCTTTGACGGCATTCCGGACGCGATGGACATGGGTATCCGTTCGTTCAAGGCGTTTATGACCTACAAGAGTCGGCGGCCGAGGACGATGGTGGACGACGAGTTCATCATCCGGGCAATGGAACTGATAGGCAGCAACGGCGGCGTAACGCAACTTCACTGCGAAAACGGCGATGTGATCGACCATCTCGAGAAACGGTTCCGTGACGAGGGCAAGGTCAAACCGATCGATTTCCCGGACGTTGCGCCGCCGTGGGTTGAGGAAGAGGCGATCAACCGGGCGATTATGCTGGCGAAGATGACTGGTAGTCCGCTCTACATCGTTCACCTGAGCACACGACTCGGGCTGGAACGGGTCAAAAGGGCGCAGGCGGAGGGTTTGCCGGTCTGGACCGAGACCTGCCCGCAATATCTGCTTCTGGCTGCCGAAGACCACGAGAAGTGGGGCCCGTTGCTCAAGATCGGCCCGCCTCTGCGCTACCGGGACGGTGGAGACCATGATGCGCTGTGGGAAGGTCTCGAGGCCGGGTACATCTCATGCGTCGCGAGCGACCACTCTCCGCATCCATATGAGGACAAGATGAAGGGCGCGGACAACGTGTTCTTCATGCCAGGTACCGAACTTCCCGTACCATTTGGCGCCCCAAGTATCGAGACGATCGCGCCGATTGTGTACTCGAAGGGTGTCGAAGAGCGAGGACTTGGCCCGCGTTGGTTCGCCCGTGTGATGTGCGAGAACCCGGCGCGTATATTTGGCCTTTACCCACAGAAGGGAACGATCCAGGTGGGTTCAGACGCCGATCTGGCGATCGTGGATCCAGACAAAATGCACACCATCCGGGAGGCGGACATGCTCGGCAAGGCCGGATACACGCCTTACGAAGGGATGGAGCTCAAGGGAGCGATCACTATGACGCTGCTCCGAGGCGAGGTGCTGATGGAAGACGGCGAGGTGAAGCTCGGCCCGGAGTACGGCCAGTTTGTACGGAGTGGTGCGCCTGTTGCGCCACTTGGTGGGCGCGTTCGGTAGGAGATACGAGGGGACCCAGCACTCCCAGCACTCGGTTTGCAGTTATTAAACCTCGTCCTCCGCGATGTCTGAGGACACTTCAGAGGTTTCGTCCGAAACGGCAGGTGTGGGCGCCACCGGAGGCACTACATAGGTAGGCCTGGGGTCCGGTACAACGCCCCATGTTGCGCGGTCTACCTGGTGTGCGCGAACCCAGTCCCAGTCGATCTCTACCCCGATTCCCGGGCCTTCCGGCGCGTACACATTGCCGTCTGAATCGATGGCGTCTAGGTCATCGCTGTAGTTCAGATACACCGGAGATTTTGTGGTGCGCACCATCGGATGAATCAGGCCCAGCTCGTACCAGTTTGTGTTCCTGATCGCTGACATGATGTGGCGATGGACGGGCCCCGGCCCGTGCAGTTCTACGTCGAGTCCGAAGCCTTCGGTGGCCGCGGCGATCTTCATCGTCCCGGTCACTCCGCCATCCTCATGCGCTCCTGCGCGCACAAAATCTGTGGCATCGGCGACTATGAAATCGACATGTTGTTCAAGTAATCGAATGTGTTCCGTCTGGAGG
>JAAZYK010000145.1 GCA_014239685.1 Dehalococcoidia bacterium
GATCGAGGCCAATAGCGCCCGGCCCATGCGGAGTTCTTCCTTAGTGCGCTCTGCGATCAGGATATTGGCGTCAACCGCCAGACCGATCGATAAGATCAAGGCCGCAACTCCGGAGAGTGTGAGTGTGACCGGCATCAATTTGAACAACGCTAATAAGACCACTGCGTAGAGGATCAACGCCAGAGCTGCCACGAATCCAGGAATTTTGTAGTACATCACCATGAACACAAGAACGAGTCCCAGGCCGATGATGCCGGCGATCACGCTCTTCCTGAGGGAGTCCGAACCTAGCGTAGCGTCCACGTTACGTTCCTGGATCAACTCAAGGTTTACAGGGAGTGAACCCGACCGAAGCTGAATAGATACCGTGCGTGCCCGTTCAGCGGTGAAGTTTCCAAATATGTAGGCGCTGCCGTTACAGATCGCCGTGGATGCGGAAGGCGCTACGAGTTCTTCGCCGTCAAGATAAATGGCGAGAACGTCCTGGTTCGTAGCCCGGGAAATCCTCCCCGTTACGTCACAGAACTCATCCGAACCATGGTCGTTAAAGCTGATGTTGACGACCGGACCGACAACTCCGGGCTGCGTGCCGGCAAAGGCATCCGTCAGATCAGAACCCTGGATGTCGATATCCTGTTCTCCGCCACCGTAAGGCGGGTTCCAGTAAGTCTCATCTACACAACGAACCGCGCGCCACTCTTCCGCAGACAGACCGTCTGGCGGCCATGCGTCACCTATGGTCGGGGGGGTCAGGGTTCCGCACTTACGCTCTCTGAAATCCAGCTGCGCCGTCTGCCCGATCAGATGCTTGGCTTCCTGGACCCCACCACCGACCGCCCATAGTTCGATCGTACCGGAGGTGACGAACACGCCCAACGGGCTCAACGCATCCAGCGCTCCGCGCGCTTCTTCGGTCAGCGTTGGAATGGAGTTACCGTTTTCATCGAACTCTTGGGCCCGAACTCCAATGAGTTCAATAGACCAAAAGTTATCAATCACCTCTCCCGCCGTGTCCTTAACAGTCTCTACAGGAGAATTTGTAAGTCCGATACCGGCCAGCGCCTGTTGTATCTGTTCAATCGTAATCTCAGGGACAATCGATACTGGGCCAACATCGACCGGAGTGTCGTCGTCTGCCAATACAGGCGCCAGCCCGTCCGTCTGGACGGGCGCGGGATCGACGGCGTCGCTTCCGTCAGCAGATGGCGTCGCGGAGACATCGCCGTCGGATGTTCCCGCGTTTTCCGAATCATCCGCCAGCTCGACCGCTGCCGGAATCTCGCCAGTTTCGACGTCGATGGCGGCGAATGAAATGACGGCAGTTACCGGGAAGTTATCTTCCACCGCCCGCCTGATGACATCGGCCTCAGATTCAGTAATCACCGAGCCATCTGTAGCTCGGAGTGCAGGGCGTAACTCGTCCATCCGCGCGAGCAGCTGGTTATCGTCGATGCTGACCTTTGTCTCCGGATGTCCGATCGCAGCGGACTGTAAAAATGCCTCAAGTTCTTCAGCGAAAACCGTGTTGCCATCAAAATCTACGGCAATCGTTGCGCCACTTAGTCCGGGCAACTGGACCAAGACGCGGTCAGCCGGGTTACCAAGCAACTGGATAGTTGGCTCGGCAAGGCCGAATGAACTGACGCGCTTCTCCAGTATCTTGCGCACGCCCTCAAGGTCTTCTGCATCTGCCGCAGAGCCATCTTCCTTGGTTGCCTTGTAGACAAGGTGGGACCCACCCTTAAGGTCAAGGCCAAGGGACAATCCGAGAATGTTCTCTTCGTCTCCGCGATCCAGGCCCCATATTGGCGTGTTTATATCCACCCTTGGCACTGCAAGAGCGGCCACGCTCAGAGCAAACAGGATCGCGAGTAAAACCAGTCCTCTTCGGGGTCTTCTCACTCAGGGTCTCCCGCGACGCGATGCTGCCCGCCCAAGGAGGCGGGCAAGCAGTTCATAGGCTTCTGCTTTTGTTTGGACGACGCCCGACGACTCAGCATCTCGTAACGCACCCAGCAACCGACCGATCTCCGGTCCCGGTTGCAAACCGTAACGTGCCTGAACCTGATATCCATCGACAAGCAGGTCCTTTGTGTATCGCTCCGGTTCTGGCTTAAGGCCACGGGAGAGTATATCACTGAGCAGCCTCTGAAATCGCTGAAATTCATAGTCATTTAAGCGTGGTCCACGTGCCGCAAGGTAATCACACAGATTAAGGAGGATCGTGTCTACCGCCACAGGTGAAACGTCGCGGAAGAAACGAAAGATTGCTCTGTCAGACGGGGGGGCATCGTTTCCGCTCATTTGTCCCGGTCTCATGTGCTTCTCGATCATCAGGGAAGCGTGGGCGATCGTCTGCCTGCTGCAACAGAATCGCGTCAGCAGATCTGACACCATCCGGGAGCCAAGTTGATCATGGGTAAGGAAACGCATGCGGCCGTTTGGGCGCTCTGACGTCGGAGGATCGATAGATTTTGTGTCGGGTTTGCCGATGTCGTGGAGCATCGCAACGATCTTGAGCAGCGTCCCGCGTGTCTGACCATTTCCGACGATCTCGAGAAGGTAGTCATCAAACCGCGTACCCCATGGCAAATTCTTTAACAGCGGATCGGAAGAGCGAATTTCCGGGTCGACAAGTCGAGTCGCGAACCCCAGCGCATGTAGCTGGTGCTCCATCACAGAGTAGTAGTGTTCACTCGGCTGATCACAATCGCGTCCAAGCGTCAGTTCCGGAATGAGCATGTCCAGGAGTCCGAGGCGATCCAGCTCGCGAATGCCGTATTCCGGCCGGTGGCTGCCCATGATGGCAAAGAATTCGTCCATAAGCCGCTCCGGGCTGGCGCTGCCCAGCAGATCTCCATTGTCCCGGATGATAACGGCGGTATCCGCCTCGATCTCAAACTCCAGCTGCGTAGCGAAACGAATTGCCCTGAATATGCGGACTGGATCATCAAGCAGGTTCCCTGGGCTTGTTTCCCTTACGACGCGTTGTTGGAGATCACCCATCCCGCCGTGTGGATCTATGATCGCGTCCTCAATATTGCCGTCAGGGCCACGTACGATCCACTCGTCCAACGGCACGGCCATTGAATTGATCGCGAAGTCCCGTCGGGCAAGATCCGAATCGAGATCTCCATTGAACGCCGCAAGGTCCACCCATTTGCGTTCTTCAGAATGGTCGACAAGGCGGACGAAGCCACGCTCTTCGTCGATCACCACAGCGCTGGCGTCGGTCTCCTCTGCGAGCTCGTCAACCAGATCGACTACCTGGGAAATTAGCAAAAGATCAATATCGCCGGGCCCGACACCGGGACCTTCCCATCGAGAAAGAACCCTATCTCGCACCGCACCACCAACCACATATCCGGTAATTGCGCGCGCCGACATGAAATCAGCTACGCGGGTAAGAAGATCCTGAGAGGACGACATACGGCCGACTAGCCTTCGGAAAGCTGTTCGAGATCTTTTTCCGTGGCCTCTAAGATTTTCTCGTCTTTGATATCTGCGATCCCGTCCGTCAAGTCTCCGGCGATCAATACCCGCTTCTCTCCCCGGCTTTTCATCAAGCCCTCGTCCTCTACCTCTACCTCAAAATCGTGCTGGTGTTCAGCTTCCTCTAATTTACTAAGATCGACTAGATCTTCATGGCTCTTGAGGTGATCCAGGTAGAGGATGCCGTCCAGATGATCGACCTCGTGTTCGAGTGCCTGGGCGAAGATCTGGTCTGCGGCAAGCCTAAGCTTTGCACCCGACTCACTGATTGCACGCGCCTTCACACGCTCGGATCGCATGATGGTCCCCAGATACCCCGGCACGCTGAGACACCCCTCTTCGACTTCACGCTCGCCGTCGCGCCGGGTGATCTCCGGGTTGATCAGGATTCTGGCTTCCTTCTCCTCCGGTAACTGGAGGACGATCAATCGTTTGAGTTCGCCAACCTGTGGCGCGGCGAGCCCAACTCCGCCAGCCTCGTACATCGTCGCCACCATGTCGTGGGCCAATTCACGTATGGCGTCATCGACCTCACGAATTTTGCGCGACTTCCTGCGCAGGATCGGGTCAGGGACGGTTCTAATCTGAAGAATTGTCATTTTGCTCAGGCGTTGCTCTCATAAGGACTGGAGTGTGTACGAGTATAGATTCAGTTGTAGATGCGCGAGTCTATCCAGCGACCTAAGACACTGAGGCAGGGTCTACATCGACGGTCCAATCGCGGCCCAGCTGGACGCGGTTTAGAAGGCTTTCTGGTTGCGCTCCCTTCAGGACGATGTGCCATCTAGTCACTCCACGCATCCGGAATGGATAGCTGGGGCTTGGGCCAATCACCTCCGTCCCAGTGTCGCCAGATGCAATCCGCTCATCGCTTAGCGCCGCGGCCATCCGTTTCGCTTCTTCGAGTGCCGCCGAAGGATCGTAGTGGGAGTGTCCAAGTCGAATCAGACGCGTGAATGGTGGGTCTGCGTGTTCAGCGCGCAGACCTATTTCCACTTGGTAAAACGCTTCGAAATCCTGGACGGCAGCGGCCTGAACGGCGTAATGCTCGGGCTGAAAGGTCTGGATGATGGCGGAACCGCCGCCCGGGCCGCGTCCGACACGTCCGGCAACCTGGGTCAGTACCTGAAACGCGCGCTCTCCGGCGCGGAAATCCGGGATGGAGAGGCCCGTGTCCGCCGAGATCACACCGACAAGAGTGACCTCCGGAATATCCAGCCCCTTAGCAACCATTTGGGTTCCGACAAGGACCCGTGATTCACCCTTAAGGAACTTGCCTAACACTTCCCCGTGCGCCCTGGCAGTACGGGCGACATCACGGTCCCAGCGTAGTACGCCGACATCCGGAAAGCGGCGTT
>JAAZYK010000146.1 GCA_014239685.1 Dehalococcoidia bacterium
GACGAGATGACGACGCTCGCAAAACCATTCAGGGCGACCCTGGAAGAGCGGTACCGAATATCCCCGATAGTGCCAGAGGTTGAGTTACGATCTGCGGACGGGTCCACGGACAAAATACTGTTCAAACTGCAGGACGGAGAGTTGATAGAAACCGTCCTCATGCGTTACGGCCTCGACGGTCACCGTAGAGCCCGCCGCACCGTTTGTATCTCAACACAGGCTGGTTGCGCTCTCGGCTGCACCTTCTGCGCCACCGGTCAGCAGGGGTTCCGGCGTCAACTCTCCCAAGGAGAGATCGTGGCCCAGGTCCTGCACATGCGACGCATCATTCGATCCGAAAACGCCGAGCTAATCGCCGCAGGTTCCGCCAAGAAGGACGAAGTGACTGAAATCACGAACGTCGTATTCATGGGCATGGGTGAGCCGCTCGCAAAT
Organism: Dehalococcoidia bacterium; assembly: GCA_014239685.1. GTDB lineage: Bacteria > Chloroflexota > Dehalococcoidia > Lucifugimonadales > Lucifugimonadaceae. The sequence continues at coordinate 436 of JAAZYK010000146.1, forward strand.
TACAACAACACCCTGAGTTCGATCGCAGTGATGAACCACGCCCAGGGCATGAACATAGGAGCACGGCACCTCACGGTTTCCACCGTGGGCCTGGTCCCGGAAATCCGGAAACTTGCCCGCGAGCCGTACCAGTTGAACCTCGCCGTTTCATTGCACGCCCCGGACGATGAGTCCCGGTCGCGCACAATGCCGGTGAACAAGCGCTACCCGATCGCTCGGTTGATGCATGCGTGTCGTGACTACGTAGAGACAACAAACCGCCGTATCTTCTTCGAATACGTCCTGCTAGACCACGAGAATGACACGCCAGAACATGCCAAGAAGCTGGCCGAACTGCTGAAAGGCCTGATGTGCCACGTGAACCTGATTCCGGTCAACCCGACCGAGAAGGGGCCGTACTCACGCCCCAACGACAAACGTAGCGCCCTGTTCCGAGAGATCCTCACTAAGGCCGGTATCCCGAACACCGTGCGCCAGGAAAAGGGAATTGACATCAATGCCGGATGCGGGCAGTTAAGGGCACGTGCACTTGACGACGCGGTGGACGCAGCGGAGTAACTCGTAACCAGACTGTTAGAGAGGAACGTCGACGGAGACAATTTCAAAGCCAATAATCGGTCGGCTTCATTCGTACACAGCCATCTCCCAAATACCGTTATTCCTGCCTATACTTGCGCTCCTACATACCCCTTGGAACAGCCCAAAGCTCTACCTGGATCAACATGAACAACTCGCCCACCATCATCTATACATGGACCGACGAGGCGCCGGCACTGGCCACACACGCCTTCCTGCCGGTTATTCGGGCATTTGCGCGAGCTGCCGGGGTGGAGGTTGAAACTCGCGACATCTCCCTCGCCGCAAGGATCCTTGCTCAGTTCCCAGATGTACTCGTGGACGGGCAACCGATTTCCGATGATCTGACCGAGCTGGGTAGCATGACGGAAGAGCCGGAAGCGAACATAATCAAGCTTCCAAACATCAGTGCATCTGTTCCGCAGATGAAGGCTTGCATCGCGGAATTGCAGGCACGTGGGTACGGTCTCCCCGACTACCCCGAGGCCCCGGGCAACGATGAGGACGTTCAGACGAAGGCGCGCTTTGATGTCGCAATGGGAAGCGCCGTAAATCCCGTTTTGCGGGAAGGAAACTCAGACCGACGCGCGCCGAAAGCTGTGAAGGACTTCGCCAAAGCGAACCCGCCACGCATGCGTGCATGGTCTGGAGATTCCCGAACTCACGTTTCGACGATGGCGGCCAATGATTTCCAGCACAACGAGAAGTCGGTAACTATTCCCGCGGACACTACCGTAAACATCGAGCACGTAGCCAGCGATAACACGGTTACAGTACTGAAAGAGTCTCTCCCACTCCTGAAGGACGAGGTGCTTGACGCCACTTTCATGAGCAAGAGCGCCCTCGTCGATTTCTTCCGTGAACAGGTAAAGGACGCCAAAGAGAAGGACGTTCTCTTTTCGCTTCACCTGAAGGCCACGATGATGAAAGTGTCAGACCCCATCATTTTCGGGCACGGTGTAGAAGCCTTCTACCAGAAGGCATTTACGAATCATGCAGCCACGTTTAAGTCTCTGGGCGTGGACGCAAACAACGGGATTGGAGATCTTCTTTCCAAGATCGCGCACCTTCCAGAAGGTCAGCGCAATGCAATCGAAGCCGATATCCAGGCCGCATACGATGAAGGCCCGGGCATCGCTATGGTGGATTCGAACAGAGGCATCACAAATCTGCACGTTCCCAGCGACGTGATCGTCGATGCCTCCATTCCCCCGATGATCCGTGACTCTGGCGGAATGTGGAATGCAGCCGGTGAACTTCAGGACACCAAAGCGATCATTCCCGACTCAAGTTATGCCGGGATCTACGACACGACCATCAAGGATGTCCAGAAGCACGGCCAACTGGACCCGAGGACAATGGGCAGCGTGCCTAACGTCGGGCTAATGGCACAGAAGGCCGAAGAGTACGGCTCGCACGACAAGACTTTTGAAGCCGAGTCCGCTGGTGTCATCCGCGTTGTCAACGCTGAAGGCAACACGCTCATCGAGCACTCGGTTGAAACGGGTGACATATGGCGTGCGTGCCAGACCAAAGACGTTTCGGTTCGTAATTGGGTCGAATTGGCCGTGAGGCGGGCCCGGGCCACAGGCGCCCCGGCCATCTTCTGGTTGAACAGTAATCGCGCCCACGACGCACAACTGATCAGTAAGGTGAACATCTACCTCGATGGCCAGGACACCGACGGACTCGATATCCAGATTCTTCCTCCGGTGGAAGCGATGCAATTTTCGCTTGACCGCATCCGCAGAGGAGAGGACACCATCTCCGTAACCGGCAACGTCCTTCGTGACTATCTTACGGATCTGTTCCCTATCCTCGAACTTGGCACCAGTGCACGCATGCTATCGATCGTTCCCCTGCTCAACGGTGGAGGCCTTTTTGAGACCGGTGCCGGTGGGTCTGCTCCTAAGCACGTCCAACAGTTCGAGCAAGAGGGGCACCTGCGCTGGGACTCCATCGGTGAATACATGGCGCTTGCGGCCTCACTTCAGCATCTCGCTGATCATTTCAACAACCCCGGCGCCCGTGTGCTCGCGGACGCCCTGGACACGGCTACCTCTCATTACCTGACCAACGCACGGCTACCCTCAAGAGTCGTGCACGAGATTGACAGTCGTGGCAGCAATTTCTATCTGGCGATGTACTGGGCTCAGGCGCTCAAGGCGCAAGAGACTGACGCCGAGCTATCCGACAGGTTCGAGTCTGTCGGCGCAGCTCTGAGCGACAACGAAGAATTGATCCTCTCCGAAATTGAAAAAACGCAGGGGCCAGAACAGGACCTCGGGGGCTACTACATGTTGGATGCCGGACTCGCGGCCACGGCGATGCGCCCCAGCAAGACCTTTAACCGCATCATAGACGGGATCTAGTCAGACTTCAGACAAAGGTGTTTAGACGCGAAGTGCGCCCCGTGAAAACGGGGCGCACTTCGCGTCTAAACATCGAGCAATTTTGGCAGCCTAAATCGGCATAACCTCGGAACGCTTCGTGTGTGCACGGCCCATCTCGGCCGTTGCTTCAAGAGATCCCGCTATCATCACTCCTTCGTCGATGCGCGCCGCAACGGTCTCGGGCGGTCCTCCGTCAAGAAACTTAATGCCGTTTGCAAAACAAGCGTCTCGAACCCGCGTCCGTGCGGCTTCTAACTCCGGCGGTCGAGGCGGCTGTTGAGCCGCGTGGTATCCGTGCGACAACGCCATATCTCCCGGTCCCCACTCAGCGAACGAGATCCCCGGAACCTTGAGCGTGGACTCAACGGTGTTCAAGGCCCGTTTGTTCTCTATCTTGAGACCCAGGATTAGCTCCCCATTCGGATTTAACGGCCACGGCTCTGCCTTTTCCAGGTACTCCTCGTTGGAAATGCCCCAGATCGGCGCCGCCGACGCCTGCCCACCATTGCCACGCTCGCCGTGGTCGAGTCCAGACCCGACCCCGAGAGGGTGGAACGGGTATCGACAAGCCTCAACAAACGCCTTCACGGACGCCGGGTTCTCCGCCTGGCAAAGAAGGATCCCATGCACGCCCCTGGCGAGAATCTGTCGAAACTGCCACGCGTTGTACCTGATCGATTCGACCGAGCCGCCATCGACGGGCGCTTCTACGATCACCGGCGGCGTGCGGTGTCCACTATTGGTGGGTCCACCCTCGACAAGTCCTTGCATAAAGCGATCAAGCCCGGCCATATCGAAAGCACCGTGCTCCATCCCGATGTTGATGTAGTCAGCCCACGTCTTGGACATACGCTTGCCAGCCTCGTAAGTCAGTTCATTGCCGGTATGGCTTCCTACGTAATAAACCGGTTGTGCAGCTTCCCACAGCTCGATTACACGATTGATTCTGTTCGGCATGGATTTCTTCTGTCCTTCGGTGTTGTTTGGAATGTCGCCTCTACTAGCGGGCGAGGGTTCAATGGCTTAGAGGTAAGGGGTAAGTCCTGTCCCGTCGATAGGCTGATTATTGGTCACGTTTTATACCCAGCTCGGCGAATTGCCCCATTTGTTCACCGACACAATTTCGTTCAAAGGATTACGCGTGACAGAACCAAACCGGCCCTGTGGATAGCCGAGCGGGATGCAGTACACCACGCCCGCCCCATCCGGCAGATTTATTAATTCCTGAACATCGTCCTCCACGTTCGCGTGTAGTGATGTGATAGTCCCACCGATGCCCAGCCCCCTTGCCGCAAGCAAGAGGTTTTGCGTCGCGGGGATCACCGATTCCCGGCCCCCTGGAGACGTGGCGCAGACTAGTACTATCGCCGGTACTTCGCCGATATTGTCGGCAAGCGCCA
>JAAZYK010000147.1 GCA_014239685.1 Dehalococcoidia bacterium
GGGGCGCATGATGTGAACGTCGGCTGCGAACTCGACCAGTCCGTCAGAGTTGCGCGGGGCTAGGTTGATATCGGTGATTCGTGAGTTGGCCTCGTGGCCGGGGTCTATCGCGTAATGCAGGATCCCAACTACCTCTTCGTAACCGCCAACGTCGCCAAACTCCTGACCGTCGGCCAGTGGTCGACGGCTGGTAATCTCAAACTGTGTTACGGCCAAGCGGGCACCCCTCAAATTCAGGTGAATCAACGTTTACGACTGCCTGTGTGACGGCGCGAGTCTACTCTCGTTTCTATCAACACGTTGGGAACAAGCGAGGCCACGTGGCAGGACGGGTGTGGCGAAAGTGGACGGCCGTCGTATCATGCGCTCGCCCGGCTTTATTTCGTGATCATCCGGGTTTTAATTCAACGCCGCTCGACACCAGATATACGGAGCCCGAAATGCCCACAAAGATGACCGGCAAAAAAGCGCTACTGGAGATGCTCAAGGCTGAAGGGGTCGAGTACATCTTCGGCAACCCGGGTACTAGCGAAGGGCCGATAATCGACGCTCTGGAGGACTATCCGGAATTCAAATACATCCTCGCCCTGCAAGAAGGAGTCGCCGTGGGAATGGGCGATGCCTACGCGCGTGCGACCGGACGTGCCGCATTTGTGAGCCTCCACATCGACAGCGGCTTGGCCAACGGTATCAGCCTGATGCAGGATGCCTTTACGACCGGCACACCGATGGTCGTTGTCTCGGCGAACTACGACACCCGGAAGTTGGCAGAACGCAAGACGGACCTAGCCGAAATGGTCAGATCAGTTACCAAGTGGAGTGTCGAACTTACCCATCCGGACCAGATACCAAGCGTGATGCGGCGCGCCTTCAATGAGGCCAATACGCACCCCAGGGGGCCGGTCTATGTGGGACTGACTTCAAATGCCCTGGATGGCGAGGCGGAGATGAACATCATTCCGTCCAATCAGGTATATGACGCTGGCGGGCCGGACCCGGCCGGTATAGCGCAGGCCGCCGAGTTACTGTCGAGAAGCAAGCGAGGAATCATGCTGATTGGCGACCGCGTTGGTGAAGCGGACGCAGTCCGCGAGGCGGTCGAAACCGCCGAACTCCTGGGTCTTCCCGTCTATCAGGCACCCGGCGGCAACGTAGGCTTTCCGACGACGCACCCGCAATTCATGGGTGCGCTGGCGTTACGACGTTCAGAGCACCGCGAGGTCATTAGTAGGGCGGATGCCGTGCTGGCCGTTGGGGCGGATATCTTCTCCGATCTCTTTTACTTCACGGATGTGCAACTACAGGAGTCGACAAAGTTGATCCACATCGACCCACGGCCTGGTGCGGTGGGTCGGTCTGAACCTACCGATATAGGAATTCTCGCAAGCCCGAAACTGGGGCTTTCGGCACTGAGCAAGGCGGTATCGGCTGGACTTACCGAGGCTCAGAAGACAGGGATAGATGATCGCAGGGCGGCGGTAGCGGACGCCCGCAATGCCGAACGTATGGCTTACGAAGCCGGAGTGGCGGAACTGTGGGATAACGATCTCATGACGCCGGCTCGCATGATGTCTGCGCTAGCTGATGCTTTGCCCGACGATGCGGTTGTGCTGGACGATTCGGTCAGTTCCAAAGGGGCATTGCGTCACTACATACAGGGCAGTGAGCCCGGTGACTTGATCGGCGGACGTGGTGGAGCGATCGGATGGGGCATCGGGGCAACGATGGGAGCCAAGTGTGCCAATCCGGATCGGCCGGTGATCGGCATCATTGGCGATGGCAGCTCCATGATGACCATTCAAGGACTGTGGACAGCGGCGAACGACGACATTCCATGCGTTTTTGTGATCTGCAACAACGGCATGTATCGCGTACTCAAGGTCAATATGGACATATACAAGAACGATGTCCTCCAAGAGGAAGAGGCAGGAAGCAGCTATCTGTACATGGACTTCCCGACGCCATTCGACGTGGCGGCGATTGCTAACAGCATGGGCGTTCACGGAGAGCGAATCACGAAGCCTGAGGAGATCAAGCCCGCGCTTGATCGGGCATTGGCATCAGGCAAACCGGCCCTTCTGGACATGGTGATTGACGGAGCTCTTTGAGGTCCAGATAGAGCGTTCGGAGGCCCCCGCTTTTGTCCCTTCTCCCTTCGGGAGAGGGGGCGGAGTGCGGAAGATTAAAGCTCTTGCATATCGGGCTGCTTATCAACGGACAGTTCGGTTCCATGATTTCGCGAACTGCACGAAACGGTCGTTCGCCTCGAACGATGGATGCGCCGGACTAATAACCATTCCGTCCCATGACGCTAGAGCAATCACCCGTTAGGCGCTGCGGGTGTATCTGGATCGTCTGTGTAATGGTGGACGATATCGGGGGCCGTCATAGTGATCCTTAGCGACGATTTGTCGCCTATTGTCATGAGGTTGTGTGACGTTCCCCCGGGAACAAACACCAGATCACCGGGCCCGGCCGTGACAGGTTCCTCGTTAGAGATGCTGAACTCGATCTCGCCGGCGATCACCGCCCACCACTTGTCCATATCTGGGTGCCAGTAGCGTCGATTAACCGTTCCTGGCAACTCATGCGTGATTAATGCCCGGTTGCGTGCGTCCAGGACCGCCAACTCTTTCCAGTTCGAGTCGGTTCCGTGTTTTTCCAAAAGTTTTTTCATGGATGTGTGAATAAGGTTTGGCGAAGATAACCCCACATCTGCCGGAATCAGCCGGCTCGGCGGGACGCCTTTGATGTCGTGGTTACTGTTCGGGTGTGTGACTCCAAGACGTATCGCCTGTTCGCCTTCAATCGGATGAATATCGTGTGCGTAACCGGCCGGCGCGATCATGATGTCGCCCCACTCGGCATCGATCGGCTCGTACTGACCGATCTGGTACCGAGTCACGCCGTCCAGGATCACCCAGTACTCGTTGAAATCAGGATGAATGTGTGGGTCTGAAGGGGTCCCGGGCGGGCCAGATATCCAGACTACCCGGTTGCGCCCATCCTCTATCGGAACCTCGGCCCAGCGACTGCCACCAGGGTGGCGTCCCATGATATCCGCGTGCCGTGTGACCGTGAGGTTCTTCGGTTGGGCGGGGCTGGTCATCTCGGAATCCTCTCGTTCGGGCAATTGCCGACTGGAGTCTGGTTGTGGGCGACATCTTAGCGCGCCTAAGGACCGGTCCGTAGAAGAAATCCAGCGAAAGGACGACGCGTTTCGGTCTGGAATCGTGTTTAATTCGCCCTGTGAAATAGTTCTCATTAACTTTTCTAGAAATCGCTAGCTACCGGCTGGCACACAATTTCGGAGAAACGATGTACGAATTACGCAGGACTTACGTGACCTTGCCCGGCAAAGAGAGGCTTGTCGCCTCAATTCTTCAACGCATGGGGCAGATACTGGTTGACGCCGGTGTCCGGGACCCGTTTCACGTGTCGTTCAATGGCGGCACCTGCCCGGGCGATAAACAACTTGTGCACATGACCTGGACAGCTGAAGAGCTAGAGTCTATTTCCCGGCCCGGCAGGGAGAATCCTGCTGAGTACACGAAGATGATGTCGGCGCGAAACGAGCTGACGACTGATACATGGATCGAGTTTAGCGAACTCATGAACGACGCCAAACTAATCGACGCCTAGAGCGCTCGACCCAATAACCCAACAAGCAAATGTTAGAAGGCAATATGTACGAACTACGCAGGACTTACGTGACGCTGCCCGGTAAAGAGAGGCTCGTCGCCTCGATCCTCCAACGGGCCGGCAACATGCTGGTGGACCACGGATTGCGTGAGCCGTTCCACGTTTCGTTTAACGGCGGGACAACGCCGGGCCAGAAACACCGTGTGCAAATGACATGGACCGCGGAGAAGATCGAATCTCCGATGCGCGCTGGGAACCAGAACCCTGCCGGCTATGGTGACTTCATCAAGCAGCGCGACCAGTACACAACGGACACCTGGCTCGAGATCAATGAACTCATGAACGACGATAAATTGATGGACGAGTAGAACGTAATTACCGTACCAAGCATCCTCGAAACCCCTCTCAAATTAGGAGGAGAGCGAAGCACGCGACGGCGATTCTTTGCCGAATAGCCCCGCTCAGCTACAGTGATCTTCGCCTTTTCACCCTTACATGACAGGAATGCACATGCCAGGCTCCATAACCGATGCCGATCTCAAGGCCGCACTGCCTGACGTCACATCGTCGCAATCGTTTGCCGGACTTGATGGACCGATCACGATCTTCCGTGACGAGTGGGGTATCCCCCACGTAACCGCGGAGTCTGAGCACGACGCGTTCTTTGGCCAGGGGTTTGTGACCGCGCAGGATCGGCTGTGGCACATGGAGTACGACCGTCGCAGGGCGCTAGGCCGCTGGGCGGAATGGGCCGGTCCTCGGGCTCTTAAAGAGGACAGGCTGATGAGGCGGCTCAGCCTTGAACGTGCAGCGAAGGCGGACCTGGCGGCGACCCGGCCCGACGCACAGGCAATGGTGGAGGCACTGACGGAAGGTATCAACGCCTTTATCGACACTACGAAGACACTGCCAATCGAGTACAAACTTCTTGGCGATGAACCAGAACGGTGGGAACCCTGGCACTCTTTCGCCGTGTACAAGGTGCGCAACATGTTGATGGGTACCTTTGACATGAAGCTGTGGCGCGCTCGAATTACCAACGCTCTTGGCCCTGAGCGTGCGGCGGCGCTGTTCCGGGGCTATCCGCTGGACCACCTCGTCACAACACCCCCGGGAGTAGAGCACACCGGCGCCCGGTACGACCCG
>JAAZYK010000148.1 GCA_014239685.1 Dehalococcoidia bacterium
GGACGCTCCTTGCTGGATCGCATGTTCGACTCTCCCGGCTCCGAACTGCGGGCTCGCTCCGCGCTCACCGAGATCGACGTGCGGCCGCGCCCGCCGGCACGCTCACCAACATCGGCGTCTCAACCTCCATAAAACCCCGTCAGTGCATAAAGGACCTCATGGAGGCCACGATGGCCGACCGCATGCGTGCGATCTCCATCGAGCGATCGTTTGAGATCAGGTCCAAGTAACGTTGCCGAAAGCGCTTTTCAATGTCCGTCAGTCCGGCCCATTTATCCGGGAGTGGGCGGATGGCTTTTGTGAGCAGGATAAGGGACTGCACCTCGATGCTTGGCTCCCCGCGCCGCGTCCGGAACACGGGTCCTTCCGCGCCGATGATGTCACCCAGATCAAGATCCTCCAGCAGCTCGTACTGATCGCCCAGCACATCCTGGCGAAGGTGAAGCTGTATGGTCCCGGCCGAGTCCTTGAGATCGATAAACGCCGCCTTTCCCATACCGCGACGCGCCATCATCCGGCCAGCAAGAATGAGCGCCTCGGATTTAGCGCCCTCACCCTGCTCACTTTCGACAACATCCAGAGCGGCTCTTGCGGCAACGCTGTTTGATGTCGGTTTAAATCGCGCCGGATACGGGTCAACCCCACGCTCCCGCAGTCGCTCAAGTTTGTCCATCCGCGCCTGGATAAGGCGCGCTTCGGATACGGGTTGATCGGTCGATTCTTCTGGACCAGGCATGCAGGGCGGGCCTCTGCGACGAATAGACCGCCGCGCTTACGCGTACAGGAGCAGAAGCCCCCTCGCTGTGTCGGAATTGATCCATTATCACACGGCGAAGCGTCAAGTTAGAAAGCGTTGTATGCCCGCTAGTTTTTGTTTCGCAGCAACCACGATATAAAGATTCCCGTCTTCTGGAACGCAATCCTGTCATCCTGAACTCGTTTCAGGATGACAACCGGTAGATAAGTGTTCCCGTTGGCGCTGCTTTACCGTGACACTGATTTAATCCCCCACGCTGTATTCCAGTCCTCAAAAAACACGATGGCGTGTAAATCCATCGAAACGCGCATCACGTTTACGTAGCGCCGGACGCCACTGAATTTCCATAATCAGATTTCCGTCACTTGGGGCGGATGCACTCTCTTTGTCATTGGTAAACACCGCCGGAGGTTCCTGATGAGGATCGGTGGCGGGAGCGCTGGAGGACGGAGGGTCAGAGGACGGCAAACACGTCGTGGAGAGGCCGGGCTACGCCCCACCTCGTCACGGGTTCGGTTAGCCATATTTTCCATGCTCGGACCGGGGGGCCTGAGCGGACTCAACGTACTGGATCTTTACGCAGGCACCGGTGCAATGGGGTTTGAAGCACTCAGCAGGGGCGCTGATTCGGCAAAATTTGTAGAAGTGAACGAAAAGCGCTGCAGAGATATAAAAAATGCTGCAGAACAACTCGGCTTTGGAGACCGTTCCACGGTCCTAAAGGGCCGATGTGAGCGGATCACGAAGACGTTGACAAAGAATTTCGACATCGTGTTTATCGATCCACCGTACGCGGACAATCCGTTTGCAGAGGTGATCGGCAACCTGGACGGGTCGGAGATCCTCAACCCGAACGCCACCATTTTTGCGGAACACTCATCAAGGACCGAACTTGAGGACCGATACGGTCGTCTTGAGAGGACAGACAACAGACGGTACGGGGACACAGCGATATCTACTTACCGACTGGTGAATAAAGAGGAACCAGGGACATAGCGAATAACAAGGTCAAAGCGCTCTACGCCGGGACATTTGATCCGGTCACAGATGGTCACCTGGACATCGTCCGGAGAACCGTTGAACTATTCGACGATGTAATTGTGGGGGTATACGACCTGCCGCAAAAGTCGCTGATGTTCAACACAGAAGAGCGTGTAGACCTCTTCAAACGCGCCTTGTCTGACATCCCACAGGTGGAAATAACGGCGTACTCGGGGTTGACCGTGAGGTATGCGGCGGAGATCGGCGCGCATGTCCTAGTCAGGGGTCTCCGAATTGGCGCCGATTATGAATACGAACGTGAAATGGCGCTAATGAACCGGGCTATGCAGCCAAATGTAGAAACGATCTGTCTTATGAGCAGTCTTGAGCAGCAGTTCATCAGCTCTAGCCGAATAAAAGAAATCGCAAAACTGGGGGCGGAGATAGATAACTTTGTTCCACCCCACGTGTCGACGGCCGTTGCCGGCCGAATTGGCAATCAGTAGAGACTAAAACAGCAGGGCCGGTGAACGGCTATAGTGACCGGGAACGCACTCTTGCGCCACCGGCAGGGCAAACAGGGGGCATATATGTCTTTAGAACAACGCCTGGAACAACTTGAATCACTCGTAGCAGGCGGCCGCGTACCGGCCACCTCACGGACCCTCGTAAACCTGGACCGGTTTAACGCGGCCATCGAAGAGATTCGCTCCGATCTCCCAGAAGAAATGAACGAATCTCAGGCCATCATTCGCCAGAAAGAAAGCGTGTTAAAACAGGCCGAAATAGAGGCCCGACGCATCCGCGGTTACGCAGATGAAGAGGCCACTACGATCCGTGAGACGGCAGAAGAAAAGGCGACCATCGCGCTCGATACCGCCACTGAGAAAGCCAGCAAGATGGTTCAGCAGACGGAAGTCATAGCCGAAGCTGCCCGTCGAGCTGAAGAGATCATCGCGGAGGCAGAGGGACGTGCGGCGCGGATCATCGAGGATGCGGAGGGCGCCGCCGCACAGAAAACTGAAGAGTCTAACGGCCGCATTGGCATGATGATGAATGACGCCGAAGCCGACGCTGCGAACCGGCGTGATGGTGCAGACCAGTACGCCAGTGAGGTGCTGTTCAGCCTTGAAGAGCACGTCTCCGGCGTTCTGGGTAAAGTTCGGGCCGGTCTCGACCTGCTTGAAACTCCTACCAAGTCAGGAAGTTCTACGGTCCGCTAGTAGGACTCCGAAAATCTGGATCCGGGAAAATTGCCCGGGGCATACCACCCCGGGCAATTTCGCGTCTGTCGATTCTCGTCGTGGTAGCAACAGTCATATGTCCACAGTCCCAGCGGTGGCACCTTTTCAATCTTAAGTACGCTGACAAATACCTGCCGGTGAACATTCCGCTCTTCGCGACCCTGTAAGCACGACTATTCACAGAGAACACGGCAGACGTTGGGGCCAATTTGGTCACAAAGAACGAGAAGGCCATATAGACCCTGATCGCCTCCACCAATCCCTCTATACCTGTTTGCCCTTTTTGATTGCCTTTACAGAAATGCTCCGCACGCTCTCAAACCAAGGCTCTTCCCCACCCGATGAAGTCGGGACGCTCGTCACTATCTCAATCTCTGAGAACCCGGCATCAGCCATCTGCGCAAGATACACATCCTGGATTTGCGCACCGGCAATACAACCGGTCCAATTATTTACGTCCGCCTGGATATCGAGCGGCAGTTCCTCTGTGACGACGATATCCGATACGTAAAGCCTCCCGCCATCTCGTAAGACACGGAATGCCTCTGCAAAAACGGCGTCTTTGTTGGCCGCCAGGTTGATCACGCAGTTAGAAATAATCGCGTCAACCGTATTGTCAGGCTCGGGAAGTGCTTCGATTTGAGAAAGCTTGAAAACAACGTTGTTCATCTCAAGTGTGACCGCGTTCTTCTGCGCGAGATCGATCATGGCCGGCGTCATATCAATTCCGATGACGTAACCGGCTGGGCCGACCTGTTTAGCGGCTAGGAAACAATCGATGCCTCCACCAGAACCGAGATCGAGGACCGTCTCTCCGGGCTTAAGCTCACCTATTGCCGTCGGGTTACCGCATCCGGCGGCGGCGGCGGCGGCGGCATCCGTCACCGAGTCGATCTCACCTGCGGAGTAGAGCCGTTCAGCATTCGGAGAGCAGCACATCTCACCTTCTGGGCCACAACACGCGCCGTCATCGTTCGAGATCGCCTGCAACCCACGCTCTGCCACAAGTGTGTACCGTTGTTGGATTGCAGTCCTGAGGTTGATCGGATTATCGGAAAGAAGTTCAGGCATTGATGGACGGGCGTTCCCGTCCATTTCGGTATCGTTTTCGGCCATCTTGATTCCCCTATGTGTAAGTTCCCTATATATAGGCTGCTTATGTAAGACCCGGTGTCAACATTTCCGGGTCTTGCGCATCACGCAGCTATAATTCGGGCACCCTACGACCCTCGCCAGGGCTAAAGATTGCCCTTCTGAAGGACCGCACCATGACCCTTCCCGCTTTTTCAGACAACGACCGCCCTCTTCTTCTCGTGATAGACGGGCATGCCATGGTGTACCGGGCGTTCTTCTCCATCCCGGAGCGACTCAGCACCGCGACGGGCCAAGACACACGGGGTGTGTACGGGTTTTTAACAACCTTTCTGAAGATCGTTCGTGACCACAAACCGACACACGTAGCAGTGGCTTTCGATACCAGCGCACCTACGTTCCGCGACGACCGCTATCCCGAGTACAAGGCCGGCCGTGCGCCCATGCCGGACGAGTTGCGCCAACAGTTTCCTCTTGTCAAAGAGGTTCTGGGCTCGTTCAAGATCCCGTTTTTTGAAAAGGACGGCTGGGAGGCGGATGACCTTATCGGCACGATGAGCCGTCTTGCCACCGAAGCCGATATGGACACCCTGGTGGTGACCGGCGACAGGGACGAGTTACAGCTTGTGTCTGAAACGGTGAACGTCCTGATGTACTCGGGATATGGCAACACCAAGGTGTACGGCATAG
>JAAZYK010000149.1 GCA_014239685.1 Dehalococcoidia bacterium
TGGATGCCAGCCGAAAGAACATGTCGCACCTGCCACGCGTTCGCCTCTACCTCGTTGCGGGTTTTGGCGTTCGCGGGAAGCGTCGCAAGCACGGTCGCCATGCGGTATCCGTCCGGAGTGGGTCCGCCGTCTACGATCCCCTGCATGAACTGATTGAGCCCGACGACATCAAACGGGTCTTTCTCAAAGTCCACGATCAGGAAGTCGGCCCATGTCTGTGACTGCTCCTTGCCATTTTCATATGTCAGTTCTCCGGCACCCGTGTAGTAAATTGGGTGCCCGGCCTCCATCAGGTCTATACAGCGATTGATGCGTTTTGCCATCTTCTGGAACTCCTCCTGAAGTGGTTAATTAAAGCGTTGTCTGCGGCCCGGAGTGTAGCCCCCATTGGAAGGGGGAACAAACGGTAACCAAAACCAGACACTTCACGGCTACCATTACATGTGCTGTCGCGTGGGACCACACTGATACGTTTGCCGAGCGATCGGCTTCGAAACGGAGATACTGTCGAGTGCAGTGGACAACCTTCTTTGAATCTCTGGCGAAACTGGAGCCAGACGACGAGTTCGTGAGCGGCCGTCCTGGAGGTTTGAGTCCCGAGCTGGCCGGACAGGTGGCGGACGACATCGCGACGAAACTGAACCTGAATGCTTGCGACACATTGCTGGATTACGGCAGCGGCACTGGCGTTATAACGCGTGCACTGGCGACCCGTGTCTCGTCAACCACCGCTGCAGATATGACGAAAGCCGTGGTCAATCGCGGAATCGAGGGAGGAGGCGATATTGAGTGGGTCGTCCTTGGCAATGACAACCCAGACTTGAGTTGCTCTTTCACGAAACTACTTTCCTACTACAACGCCCAGAGCTTTACGACCCACACCGAAGTAAGGGAGCACATCGAGGTTCTCTGCAAATCGGTCGCACCCGGCGGCACCGTAATGTTCGGCGATATCCCGGACCGGGAACGATCCAACCAGTGGAAGTCGGGAGAGCGCGGCCGAGAGGAAAACAGAACCACGTGGATGGGGCGGCTGCAAAAACGCGATATAGATCTTGAGCGAAATCAGCGTGACCTCGCCGCTTTCACAGATCGTCTAAAGGGTCTCGGAATAGAAGCCCCGCCAGAATTCGGAAAGCCGCATCCAGGATTCGACAGGGACATAGTGACTCGAATGTTTCGAGAACTCGGTGGGGAAGTGACCATCGTTACTCAGCCAATCGAGTTTCCTAATGCACACACAAGTGTCGATTACGTAGTCCATTTCAACGAATAGGTCTTACATTCATTTTTAGGCCATGTCAGCCATTGCGTTGCCCGGTATCGGAGACTAAGATTCCCGCCGTGAATTCAGATGCCGACGCCGCTCATAGGCGGCGAGGCCGATGGCTGTAGACGATACGCAGGCATCCGCCGAAGAGTCCCCAGCAGCGAGTCAGGTCGAACCTGAGGTAGCCCTCAGGCCGTGGTCGGCGTTCGCATACTACGACTTCACTATGCTCTGGCTAGGCGGGACCGCTGCGTCGACCGCCATGACACTCAGGCTACTGATCAGCGCTCAGTGGATCTACGACGAGACCGGATCAGCAGTCACGTTGGGCCTGCTAGGCGTCATACAACTCTCTCAAATTCCAGTCGTCTTATTCGGCGGAATATTGTCCGACCTCGTTGACCGTAAAAAGTTGATGGCGATGACTCAATTTGTGTCTTTCGTCTCACTTCTTGCTCTTTCATTGGCTGCCTTCAGCGGATCTTTGGCCGTTTGGCATATATTCCTTGTTCAGGGCATAACCGGCATGGTCAACGTGCTTGGAGGATCCGCCCGACCCGCGATGATCGCTCGTGTTGTCCCGCGTCGGCTGCTATCACACGCTGTATCAACCAACACTGCTACGTTCCAGGTTGCCAGCATTTTGGCCCCGCTGGCTTTCGTCGGCGTTTACGAATTGTTTGGAGTGAGTTGGGCGTTCTCGTTAGCCATGATCGTGTCGGCCGTAAGTGTGATCGCACCATATCTCATCCGCGTATCTGGAAAACCTGCCGACTCAACAGTCAAGGTAACGTTCACATCGACATGGACTTCTTTGATCGAAGGAGTCCAATTCGTACGAAGACACAAAATATTACCGGGTCTGTACCTACTGGATATCGGAGTTACCGTATTCAGTTTCTACAGATTCCTCTTCCCGATATTTGCTGATCAACTCTACGGTTTAGGCGCCGCGGGTACTGGGATCTTGACAAGCGTTAACGGCATAGGCGGCATCGCAGGTAGTGCCCTGGTCCTATACACCGCCAAGATGCCTCGAAAAGGTGTGTTGGTGCTGTTCGCTACCGCACTGTACGCGTTGCTGTTGATAGCGTTCGGATCGATCCATATATTCTGGGTCGGAATCATCGTCGTTACATGTCTCGGTGCTACCGATGCCGTCGGCATGGTCATGCGCCAAACGGTGGTCCAGTTGACTACCCCGGACCGGTTACTTGGCCGAGCCAGCAGCGCGCATTCATTCGCCGCAATGAGTGCTAATCATGTCGGTCAGTACGAAGTGGCACAAATGTCTGCAATAGTTGGTGCCGGTCCCACCATGGTGATCGGTGGATTGATATCCATCGTAGTCGTAGGGTTAATCTGGAAATTCCTCCCCGGTGTCAGTAACTACCGTTACACGCCGGACACCGAACGGGACGCCGCAGAGGACAGTTCCCGTTAGTCCTCGTGACCGGCACCGAATCTCAGTTGGTATGAGCAGGAATTGACCACGAGTACCCTCTCCGGGGACTGGTCTCAGTACGCGACAAAACACCGGTATCGCACGGGCTAACGGATTCTTGAGTTCTTCCAGAACGCGGTGACTTAGGTCAGGCGCCACTCCAGTTCCAGTTCGGACGTAATATCCCGGAACCAGTCGATCACCTCAGGGTGGTACGGAATTCCGTTTTCCAGCCGTTCTATGTTGTCCTCGTGTTCAGGTAACCCGGCGTAAACCACCCGGTCGTTTCCAGGCGCGGGCTTTGAGTCCTTCAGGGTCTTCATGAAATGATCCATGTCGTCCTTGAAGCCTTCAAGGTCCGTAAAAGCCTCGATCTTGTACGCGGTGAAGTGATGCGTCGCAGCGCCGCCAGATGCCTTGCCTTGCTCTGCCCGGCCTTTAACCACAAATCCTGGGCCGGTTCCAGACAGCACGCCGCAAAGGATGTCGACCATGACCGATAGCCCGTACCCCTTATGAGATCCCAGCTCACGTGTGCCGCCTACCGGCAGCATGAACGACTTCTCAGGCACGTCGGTCTCTTCCATGATCGGGGTACCGTGCTCGTCAGCGATCCAGCCCGGCATCATCTTGACGCCAAGCCGCTTGGCAAGCGTCGCCTTGTTCCCAGCCACGCTGCTCATCGCTGCGTCGAAAACGAACGGCGCTTCATTACGCGTCGGGGCAGCAAATCCGATAGGGTTCAGGCCAATCAACGGCTCCGAACTCCAGGTCGGCAGTACATTGATTCCGCCCACGGTCATTGCCACGCCGATCATGTCGTGCGGCAGCGCCATCATGGCGTGATACGCGGCGGCGCCGAAGTGTCGACCGTTTCCGACGGCTACCGAGCCGATGCCCGTCTTCTCCGCCTTCTCGATAGCCATTTTCATCGCGAGCGGCCCGATCACAAGACCGTGCCCCGAGTCGCTGTCGATTGTTGCCGTCGAAAGCGACTCCCGGACAACCTTCCAGTTGGGCCGGGGGTTGATGTCGTCCGCAGCGAATCGCTCCATGTAAGACCGCATCATGTTCGACACGCCATGCGTTTCGATAGCCCGCAGGTCGGCGAACACCAGGACGTCGGCAGATTGCGCCGCGTCCTCAGGTGACATCCCAACATGCTGGAACATGTCCTCAAGTGTCGCCCGCATGTTCTCCTGCGGGACGCGTATCGCGATGTCTTCCGGAACTCGGAACCGTGGCAGGACCATTTAAAACTCCAGTTACCAGCCCGCTCTTTGGGGCTCTTAAGTTTCTTGATGTACTCGAAGGCCAGACGTATCACGCGACACGCTAATGCCGTTGATCACTCGCGTTACGAATCAGTCGGCCTAATTCCCCGCCTGATCTCGATACTCGACAAACCTGTCGTTGATGAAGCTAATTCCGAATCCTAGTGGGCTGCCTAGATTCAGGAACTTGTAGCCCCAATCGACCTTCTGCCGGATCTCCTCAGGATCTCCCAGGGTAGTGCCAATAATTTTGCCACTCCCCTCGGCACGCTTCGGCATCTCTTCCATGATCTTTTGGACCTTCGGACTCTGCATATCGGTCATTACGCCTAGGGACGCAGACAGGTCCATCGGCCCAACAAGCAGTACATCAAATCCGTCCAGAGCCAGAATGTCATCTACCTGGTTGTAGTGTTCTTCGGACTCAAGCTGAAGAATCAGAACCGTCTCGTCGTTCGCCGAGTTGATGACGTCTATGAAACTTTCGCCCGCGAGAGCAGGCCACGTCGGTGAGATACCGCGGTTTCCCAGCGGCGGGTACTTGGCGTACTGGATGGCCAACTTCGCTTCTTCAACGTTATTGATCTGAGGCACCATGACGGCGGAGGCACCGGCGTCGAATGCTTTCTTTATGTGCGTCGGATCGTTCCACGGCACTCGCACCATTGGAGCTATACCCTGCTGTCGAAGAATGATCGGGATCATCTCCATGTCAGCCGGGCCGAAAGGAGAGTGCTCCTGGTCGATCCATATGAAGTCGGCGGTG
>JAAZYK010000014.1 GCA_014239685.1 Dehalococcoidia bacterium
ACCATCTTGTCGTACAGCGGTCCCTGCGGGGCCAACGCTACTGTCGGCATATCAGCTGAGATCAGTGCTATAGGGCCGTGTTTCATCTCTCCGGCCGGATAGCCCTCCGCGTGAATATAGGCGAGTTCCTTCATCTTCAGTGCCCCCTCCATCGCCATTGGGTGCAGCGCCCCACGACCCAGGTAGAGAAGGTGGCGTTTGTCCCCAAGCCGATCATGGGCCAACTGTTCGCAACGACCGTCGTCGTCGATCATCTCAGCGATTAGACCGGGCAAGCGTGACAGGTCCGAAACCAGCTTGATTGCTCGTTTCGCGGATAGCGTGCTCCGGTGTATTCCGAGATAAACCGCTAGTTGGTAGAGAACCGTAAGTGAGCACATCATCGTCTTGGTCGATGCGACGCCGATTTCCTGACCGGCACCCAGATAGAGAGTTCCATCAGCTACCAATGTTGCCTGCGTGCCCTCAGCCTCGACCAACGCTATCTGCTTTGCAGATGACTCGGTAGCAAGCTCCATCGCGGCGAGCGTATCGGCCGTCTCCCCAGACTGGGTTACCGATATCACTAGTGTTCGTTCGTTCAGCGAGGTCGAACGGTACCGAAGTTCAGACGCGTTCTCAGCATGCGCCGGAATTCCAGTGACTGCCTCGATCATCTGCGCCCCGTACATGCAGGAGTGGAGACTGGTACCCATCCCAGATAGGATCACTCGATCGATGAGCCGGATCTCATCGTCCGTATACGGTAACTCTGGAAGATCGACTACGCCTTTTTCAAAATTTACACGGCGTCGCATCGCAGATGAAACGGCCTCAGGCTGTTCCGCTATTTCCTTCGCCATGAAGTATGGGTAGTCGCCGCGAGCTGCAACTTGAATATTACGGCTAATTCTGGCGGGAGTCCGTTCGATAACCATCCCGTTTAGGTCGGAAAATTCCGCCCCGGATGCCGTTATGGACGCCACTTCACCGCTGCGCAGATACACCACGAGATCTGTGTGCGGAAGGATCGCCAACACGTCACTCGCAAGCAAATTAAACCCATCACCAATCCCTACAACGATCCCTCCGGCGTTGCCAAGCCGTACGCCCACAATCACTCCCGGTTCGGCGGCGGACGTCGCCACAAACGACGAAGCGCCCTGTATAAGCTCCGCAGCACAACCCACCGCCGCAACCAGGGACTCCCCGGATTCGATACAGCGTGCGATCAAGTGGGCGATCACCTCGGTATCGGTTTCAGAGCTGAACAGATAACCGGCGTCGGATAGCTCGGTCCGCAACGCCATGTAGTTTTCCACGATCCCGTTGTGCACTACCGCGACCAGGCCTTCAGCGCTTGTATGCGGATGGGCGTTTGTAATGGTGACGCCACCGTGCGTGGCCCAGCGCGTGTGGCCAATGCCGACCGTTGGATCAGCGTGACCGTTCCAATCTTGTCCGGAGACCGCCTTAGCAAGGTCGTCCACCCCCAGCGCGCGTGTCACCGCGGATTTGCCGTTGCCGTTCTGGACACTAATTCCGGCGCTGTCGTAACCGCGGTACTCCAAGGTCCGGAGACCGGACACAAGGATCGGGGTGACCGGTTCGCTACCGGCATAGGCGATGATTCCGCACATGGGCGGCTCGTTACTCCCTGTTATTTCGGCTTGGTTAACCTACTGCTTAGACTATTCGCCCGGCGATTCGATCGTAGTCGTATAGATAAACGGCTCTTCAGCACTTTCTCTGTACTCGCCTCGATAGCTCTCAGGCAGAAGTGTCGCGACACGCCCCATAATTTCAGATGCCGCCGCCCTGGTCTCAAGCCTGGACAATTTGAATTCCGTATTCAAATAAAATGGGCGTCCGATGTGCACACGTACACTGCCTTTGGGCTTGAATACTCGAAACACAGATCGCATCTCCTCAACCCCGATCATTCCGACTGGAAGGATCGGTATCCCGGCACGGGCGGCCAGCGGTACTATGCCAGACTGGGCGCGTTTCATTGCACCAGGGTTACGCGTGCCTTCGGGAAACAGGGCAAGTGTCGCGCCCGGGCGCTTGAGTTCGGTCAACGCCCATCGAAGCGCCCCCAGGTCCATCGCGCCCCTTCGCAACGGCTGCGCGCCATAAGACTTCAAGAACCACCGTCCTATTGGAGTTACGTTCTTGAATATCGATTCTTTCGCCAAGAAACGGGTGTCTCGCCTGAGTGACGCTGCAAGAATTGGAGGGTCCACATTACTCTGGTGGTTTGAGATTACTATCAGCGGGCCGTCGGCCGGTATGTTTTCCCGCCCATCGACCCCGTAATCGGCAAACATTTTTAGCGTGACACGCAGCGCGCTGTTGGCAACCCTTTGCACGAGGAGAGCCATCAAAGATCCCCTTTTTCGGGCCCACCATTAGCCAGGGATTCGAGGCGATCGACCACTTCTTCCAGCCCCAGATTATCGGTCGTCAATTTGACGGCATCGATGGCAGGTTTCAACGGGGCCACGTCACGTGTCGAGTCAAGTTCATCCCGGCGACGCAGATTTTTAAGCACAGTCTCGTACGTTATGTCTGACCCTGACTCCAACAACTGGTCGTGCCGACGTCGGGCACGTACCTCTACGGAGGCGTCCAAATATATCTTCAGGCCAGCGTCGGACATGACCACTGTCCCAATGTCACGACCGACCATCACGATCTGGCCCTTCGCAGCGGCCTCTTGTTGTAGTCGCACAAGAACTTTTCGTACGCCCGGAACCGCCGATACAGCGGAAACGGATCCCTCAACCTCGGGGCTTCGAAGATTATGTGTCACATCGCCGGCGTTAACGATCACCCTGCACTCCTCGCCCGGGTCACCCACCAGTTCCATCTCGGTCTTAGATGCAAGCTGTGTCAACGCTTGAGAGTCGCTCAGCGACAGGTTTTTCTGGAGCGCCAGATAGGTGATAGCCCGGTACATCACTCCGGTGTCCAGAAACATGTGGCCCAGGCGTCTGGCAAGCATTCGGCCGGTCGCGGTCTTTCCCGAGCCAACCGGCCCGTCTATCGCTATGAAAGTGGCGACTCCGGTCGACAAATACTGGTCCTTGTTACGGCAGTTGCCTGTGTCATGGGTTATCTAATTTGTGCGTCCTGAGTTTATATTCTCCAACCTGACACGAACATACACATTGCGCCATCCGAATATGAATCCACACGGTAGCCGGGTACCGTCCTCACATTATTCTCAATATTCTTCGAGAGATGAGACGATCACGCGCGTTCTTCGGTCGGCGCGAATTCGTGAATAGATCACCGATCGACATATAAACAGGAGTGGGCCGAATGAACATCTTCGACTGGGTACTGGTCGCTGTATTTGTCGTTAGCGCCCTTCTAGGCCTCAAGTGGGGCCTTGTGCAATCCATCTTGAACTTCGTTGCGATATACGTCGCAATGCTTGTCGGTGCACAAATAGCGGACGGCCTGGTGGCCCGTGTTACTGACGACGTCCAGAACGAGTCGGTTGCTACCGCCATCGGCTACGTTGTCATCTTCCTTGGTGTTTTCATAATCGCCCAGATCGTGGGTCGAATCATCCGGCCGATGCTCACGATAATCTTTCTTGGATGGGTTGATAAGCTTGGTGGAGTCGTGGTGGGAGTATTGCTTGGAGGAATTCTGGTCATCGGTGCGGTAACCGCTATGGCTCGTGTCGCATACCCTCAAGACGAAGCGATACTTGTCGAAATTGAAGAGCTAGCCTCCGGGAATTTCGAAGCCGCCAAAGAGCGTCTCTATCAGGAGCTCGCCGAGCGATATGGGCGTGATGCCCTCAAGGAGTGGCTCGCAGACTCATCTCTGGTTCCCGGGGTTCTGGACACCAGGTCTAAATTGCCAGCAAACGTGCTCGGGTTGGTCCCCGGAGAGTTCGCAACGGCACTCGATACACTTGAAGCGGACCTGGCCGATAACATCAAATAAGTAGCGTTTTACCCATTCAGGCGTGCTTAATGGCGCCTGAGAGGGTATGTTTGGCCTGAATGCTTGAGGTCTCCGACACCGTTTCCAACGTAGATCACGGTTAAGTCAGAGAACACGACGAACTAAACTTCCCGAAATTCAGCCTTACGCCCTGATTGCATTCACAGACAGGGCATCTGAGGAGGATGACGGCACGTGAACCGCTCTCCAGTTCTGCTGCTGAACCAAAATTATCAGCCGCTCAACGTATGCGATGTACGAAGGGCTTTCGTACTGCTGGGTCACGGCAAAGCCGAGACGCTTGAGATCACGGACACCGTGATCCGAAGCGCGTACGAAGAACACGCAGCGCCTTCCATTTTACGGCTCCTCTATATGGTGAAGCGACCGTTGCATGAGCGGAGACTCTCGCGCCGAGAGGTGTTTATTCGTGACCGCCACACCTGCCAATACTGCGGTAAAAAAAGTGGCCACCTGACCCTAGATCACGTGGTTCCGCGTTCACGCGGTGGAGAGCACTCCTGGACCAACATCGTTAGCGCATGTGGTCGCTGCAACCATCGGAAGGCGGGACGCACACCCCGGGAGGCCAATATGTTGCTGCCCCGTGATCCTGCGCCTCCACGACCAAATCCGTACGCCTTTTTCCACGCAGGACGCATCCAGGATCAATGGCGGGCCTACCTACCGTGGATGGATTCCGAGCCCGGTATTAACGACGAATACGAGGTAGCGGGCGCCGATTGACTCGGTACGGGAATTTCGCGCGAACAAACGCTGTAAGGGCTTTTCATTCGTGAATCACACCAGTCTGATTACGCGGCCGGCCATCTTGCCGATAGACGCATGCAGCATCTGGGCAGTACCGATGACCACCACGGCCTCGAATTCCGTTCGATCATCATCTCCAGTGACGGACCACTCGACCACGACCGTATCTCCCGGAATGGTGATCTTGCCATTGGCGTCAACAAATAGAACCGGCGAATTTCGAGAAGTGCGGACACCGATAGCGTCTATGTTCAAAGCGTGAAGCTCAAGGGCCGGGGGCATCCCAACTGTCGTCTGACGATTCATCCCCCTCCCCGAGTTCGATGGACTCTACTATTCCTGACGGGATCGTTGGTAGCTCCAGCATCAAGACCTCAAGGACGACGCGTGGCATACCGTTATGTCGCAGTCCCTCTGCAGCCTTCGCTATAGCCTCGATCGCAATACGAGCATCGTCATCGCCCCCCACTTTCGCTACTCGGCCTAAATGTTCGGTCCAAGCAATGTTGACCACAGAGTCCGTGATCTCGTGTTTGAGAAGCAGAATGTCACGCCAGATTGATGTCCACAGTTCCAGCTCGCGGAACACCATATCGCGATTCCGCGAGAACTCCCTCGCTATTTCGTTTGCATAACGGAATCGCTCTTCGATATCGCCAGCGCTGGTGACAAGCACACGAAGCACCGCCTGCTGGTATCGATCAATCGTCGTCTCATCCTTCAGTGCAGCGAAGGCGCGGCCAGGTCGACCTCCGGCAAGGCGAGCTAATTGCGCTGCATTATCTGGGTCAGCGCCGCCCCGTTCTATCAACCCATGTTCGATCTCTTCCCTCGAGATCGCATGCAACTCTATTAATTGGCATCTAGAGATCACGGTCTGGGGGAGTAATTCAGCGGAAGGTACCAGAAGGACTATTACGACCTGCTCCGGCGGCTCTTCCAGTGTCTTGAGAAGGGCGTTCCAGCCTGAGCCGTCCGGGCTCATGCGGTCTGCCCCATCAAATATGATCACCCGGCGCCCACCCTCAAATGGGTTTAGGTGAACATCATGTTGCATCTCCCGAATGTGGTCGATGCTGATCAGGCTCCGCTTTGCATCTTGCTCCGGCGTACTCACGCGTGTTCCGGAGCTAACGCCGCGCATCGGCGTGTGAGGATCGATCACCTTGACATCGGCGTGGGCGTCCCGACTGATGCGATCACAGGGGCCACAACGACCGCATGGCGGGCTTGGATCATCTCCGAACATGTCGGGCATTGGCGTGCAGTTCACAAGCCGCGCCAAGTCCAGCGCCAGAGTGCGCTTGCCGACCTGGTCAGGTCCAGTAATCAGATAGGCGTGCGCAATCCGGCCTGCTTCATGGGAGCGCTGAAGATACAGGCGTGCCGCGCTATGGCCGATCGTTTGCCATCCGCCGGATTCTGGGGGTGCTAGCGCAGCGTCCATCGTACTCATCGGTCGCTCACAGGATGCTCGGCGCCAGCAGATCGTCGTACGTTTCCCGTCGACGTATTACTCTTGCATTTCCGTCGTTCACCAACACGACCGCCGGCCGCAGCGACATATTGTAGTTGCTTGCCATAGACAGGCAGTACGCGCCGGAAGCGGCTATCGCCAGCACATCGCCGGTCTCAAGCGCCGGTAACGGAGCGTCTTTCACCAACAGATCGCCTGATTCGCAGTATTTACCAGCTATCGTCACGTAGCCGGCGACCGGCTCATCGGGGCCATTTGCTTTGATGACCGAGTACCCCGCACCGTAAAGTGCAGGCCTAATGTTGTCACCCATCCCACCGTCGACGCTGACGTAGGTTCGCACGCCCGGGATTTCTTTGGTCCCTCCAACCGTGTAGAGGGCCACACCAGCTCGTCCGACGATCGCCCGGCCGGGCTCAAGAATGAGACGTGGTTCGTTCAGACCGAATCTGTCGCACGCTTCTGTTATCGATGCCCCAATTGCTTCGGCGTACTCAGATATCTCTAGAGGCAGAGTGTCAGAAACATAGCCGATAGCGAAGCCTCCGCCGGGGCTGAAAATTCGCTGCTCAAGGCCATGTTCCCGCATCTTCGCTACGAACTCCAGCACGTAGGGAATAGCCTGTGTATACGGCTCAAGCTCAAACAACGGGGACCCAAGGTGGAAGTGGATTCCTGCCACATCTAGGTTGGATTTGGTGAGCGCATGCCGCACCGCCTCTTCCGCCTGACCTGTCTCAATAGGGAAGCCAAACTTCTGATCCAGCACACCGGTCGAAGTGAGCAGATGAGTTCGCCCGTCAATGCTCGGCGAGACTCTTAACAGCACTTGCTGAGTCACGCCCTTCTGTCGCGCAACTTCGTCGAGCAGGTCGATCTCGTACATGCTGTCGATCGTGATCAGCCCAATGCCGTAATCGAGCGCCTCTTCCAGCTCCGCCCGATCCTTGTTGTTGCCGTGGAAGTTGAGGTCGCTGGCCGGAAAATTGGCGGCACGCACGATGGCGAGTTCACCGCCGGTGACGACATCCATACCGACATGTTCTTCTTCAAGAATTTTCGCCAGCGCCGGGTTCGTGAACGCCTTGGACGAGTAAGAAATGTGGGAGTCCGCATACTCGGATTCGAATCCACCTACAAATTCCCGACACATCGAGCGAATAGTGTGCTCGTCGTACACGTACAGGGGAGTCCCGTACATCTCTGCAAGCGATACGACATCGCAGCCACCGATTGTGAGATGCCCAGCTTCATTTGTGCCGGCTGTCATCGGCAGAAGATCCAGATTCGGAATTTCGGTCACGGGTCGCCTTTCATTCCTCTAGTTGCTTCTGGAATTCTCCAGAAACGAGACACTGCACTTGCGACACGGCAAGTTCACCGCATAGATGGTAGAAACGGAGAGTGAACGACGTCAACTTCGTGCGTCACCTGAATCCGTCTCCCAACACCTGCGACTATACTTCGGTCCTGTATACAACGATTGGCTCTTAAACGAGTGTTCTTTTGTTGGTGACTAGCTTTAATCCAGATTAGGAAACGCTTACAGGATGTCACAGACAACGGACGTCAGGCTGACAAGCTTGGCCTCCTGCGCCGGCTGAGCTGGCAAGTACAGTCAAGCCGACCTGTCGCAGGTTCTGCGACAGCTACCGAACATGATGCCAGTCGATCCCAACGTCCTCGTGGGGTTCGAAACCGGTGATGACGCCGCTATTTATCGCGTATCAGACGAGGTAGCCCTCGTTCTGACACTTGATTTCTTTCCGCCAATTGTCGACGACCCGTATGACTACGGTGCTATCGCAGTCGCCAACGCCGTCAGTGATGTGTACGCAGTTGGCGGCCGTCCAATTACTGGCCTGAACATCGCAGGATTTCCTGACGTATTGACTCACGAGACGATTGCAAAGATCCTCGAAGGCGGCGCCGCCAAAGCCGCGGAAGCCGGATTCCCGGTTCTCGGTGGCCACACAGTGCGGAGTGATGAGCCGATGTACGGCATGGCCGTTACAGGCTTTGTGCAGCCCGGAAAACAGGTGACGAACGCCGCTGCCCAGGTAGGCGACAAACTGGTATTGACCAAAAAACTCGGTAACGGAATAATCGCAACGGCTGGCAAAGCGCAGGTAGTTCAGCCGGACGACCTCGCCGCGGCGGTGAAATCGATGTCAACGCTCAACAAGGATGCAGCGGACGCTATGGTCGCCGTGGGGGCTCACTCCGCCACGGATGTCACCGGATTCGGCCTTGTCGGGCACCTGATGGGCATGACCAAAGGCAGCAAGGTCAACGCCCGCGTCTGGCGAAGCACGCTTCCGGTCCTGGACGGCGCAACCGATCTGATCGAAGCGGGGATGGTCCCCGGGGGGACCCACCGAAATCTACACTCACTTGAAGATGGTGTGGTTTGGGACAAGGCTCTGACGGATTCTGACAAGTACCTGATGGCGGACCCACAGACCTCTGGTGGGATGCTGATCGCAGTTGCTGAGGAGTCTCTCAAAGAACTGATCTCACGGCTGGGCGATCTCGGTACGCCTGCGGCCGATATCGTCGGCGAGATTGTCCCAGGACCCGGAGTGGTCGAAGCGCTGCCCTAAAATCGGCCTGAAATGGTTTCAGCATCTTTACCGCGCGCCTGAACACAATCGCCCAATACAGAAAGACCCTTTACCTGATTATCTGCGTACGCCCCGGCAGGCTTTCGTCACGATAAGTAGCCTGGCGGTGCACGGATGCCACTAGCCGGTTTTGACCACTCCCAGGTTAGTGTTCACTCCATTTACTTCGGTATCTTCTGCGTAGGCGTTTGCTGGTGCTCGAACGTAACTGATACTACCCGCCAGCGTTTCGGCGCGAACGTAGTCTTCGTAATTGCGTAACGGAGTAATTAGCTCTTGCGGCGCGTTGACGAATAGATCAATGCGGTCCGCTATCTCAAGTCCTGCTGATTTCCGTATGTTCTGAACATGGTGCACGATCTCTCGCACAGTGCCCTCCGCCTCAAGTTCCGGCGTTAACGTTGTATCCACTCCCGCTGTATAACCGGCATCAACCGACACTGCGTAGCCTTCAATCCCTGTGCGCTCAATCAGAATCTCGTCCGGCTCTAGAGTGAATTCTCCTATCGAGATCTGCCCACCGCGTTCTGAAGCCTCGACCAGGTCCATAGGATTAGCGGTTTCAAGTGCCTGCCGGATTTTCTGCAGGTCTCGGCCATATTTAGGGCCGAGGACTGGAAGATTTGGCTTCACCGAGAGACTCAGAAGGCCTCCCTGTTCACGTGCATCACGAACAGCCTTTATGTTGAGTTCTTCTTTGAGTTGATCTGCAATAAGTGGCAGGAATGCTCGCTCGCGATCAGTGCGGACGTCCACGAGCAGCGCCGCGAGAGGCTGTCGAACCTTGAGGCGTGACGATGCCCGCGCTGATCTACCTAGGCTCGCCAGTCGGCGTGCCAGGTTGAAAGAGTCCGACAGGTCCGCGTCAATGGCCGACGCGTCGACCACGGGCCAATCAGACAGGTGGACGCTATCAGGAGCATCTCCGTCGACCCGGGCCACCAGGTTTCGATACATTTCTTCTGACAGGAACGGCGTGATCGGCGCAAGCAGCCGTATCAGCGTCGTGAGAGCTATGTAAAGCGTCTCGTAGGCGGCCTGCTTATCCGCATCCGATTCACTTCTCCAGAATCGCCTCCGGCTCCGGCGGACGTACCAGTTCGATAGTCCGTCGATGAACTCCTCGATCGAGTGCATCGTCTCCATCGGGCGCCAGTTCTCAAGGTTTTCCGTTACGCTTTCGACCAATCGGTTGAGCTCAGACATCAACCATCGGTCTAGTTCAGATGGCTCAGCCTTCCCGTCAGGAGAGGCCGGATCCCAGTCATCTAGGTTGGCGTAGGTGACGAAGAACGAGTACACATTCCACAGTGGGATCATAAAACGACGCCGGACCTCGTCGCCCGGTCCGTACCCAAAGTTAAGGTTGGCAGACGGGTTGTGGCGCGAGTACAGCCATCGCATCGTATCCACGCCCATCTTGTCGGCTGCTTCCTCAAACCAGATAGCGTTGCCACGCGACTTGTGCATCTCGGCACCATGCTCATCACGCATCAGCGCATAGCTAAAAACGGCCTTCGTCGGTGCCGTATTCTCCAACGCTGCGCTCATGGCAATCAAAGAATAGAACCAATTACGAAACTGGCCCGGGAAGCTTTCAGATATCCAGTCTGCCGGGAACCAGTCATTCCAGTGATCTTTGTCTGATCGATACTTAAGCGTTGAAAACGACACAATTCCGGCATCAAGCCACGGGTTGCCAACGTCCGGGATACGCGAGACCGTTCCCCCACAGCCAGAGCATGCAATCTTGATGGCGTCAATCCACGGCCGATGTGGTGAATGGCCTTCGAACTCATCCCAGCCCTCAACTGCGCGCTCTTTTAGCTCCGTTTCAGAACCCAACACATCCACCACCCCGCAGATTTCGCACTTGTATATGGGCAGAGCGAGTCCCCAATAACGTTTCTTGGAAATCATCCAGTCGTGCATGTTGTCAAGCCATTCCAGCTCGCGGTCGCGACCAAACGATGGCACCCATGTGATACTTCTCGTCGCATCCTTCATGGGCTCGCGCAGGTCGTCCATGCCGATGAACCACTCATCGACGAGGCGGAACACGAGTTCCGTGTTGCAGCGCCAACATACCGGGTAACGGTGCGTGTATGGGACGACGCTGTACAAGACACCTGTGTCCTCCAGATGTTTGAAGATGTCGTCATTCACTTCGGACACGTTCCGGCCCGACAACCATTCGAACCCGTCTATGTAGTCGCCGTCCTCGGTCAACGGCGCAATGATCGGCAGTTCCTGCTCTTTTCCAAGCTGGAAATCTTCCGCACCCGCGCCCGGAGCGATGTGCACGATCCCCGTGCCCTCTTCGTCTCCAACGTCCGTCCACTCCAGAACGCGGTGTACCTCGCGCGCTTCGGATTGCGCTGGAATATCATCAAACGGGCCGCGGTAGCGCAACCCCGTCAACTTGGAGCCGGGCAACTCTTCTAATACCTCGACCTCCCCGTTCAATACTTTGAGTAGTTCTCTACCGAGATACAGAATTTCGTCGTTGTTTCTGACTTTGACGTACGTGTTCTCCGGATGAACCGCTGCGGCCACGTTTGCCGCGAGCGTCCATGGTGTCGTAGTCCAAACCAGTAGGCTTTCGCCTTCCCGGTCGAGAAGCGGGAACTTCAAATACACGGAGTTGTGGGTGATCTCCTGATAGCCCTCGGTCACAATTTCATGTTGCGAAAGGCCAGTTCCGCAGCGCGGGCACCAGGGCATGGTGTCCCGGCCTTCGTAGATCCAACCTCGTTCATGGCAACGCTTCAGAAAGCTCCAGATGG
This sequence comes from Dehalococcoidia bacterium, assembly GCA_014239685.1. Lineage (GTDB taxonomy): Bacteria > Chloroflexota > Dehalococcoidia > Lucifugimonadales > Lucifugimonadaceae. The sequence continues at coordinate 11,604 of JAAZYK010000014.1, forward strand.
TGTAATTGTTCTCGTCCGACATCGTGTGATACGAATCGTCCCAGTCCATCCACATCGCAAGCCGTTTTGATTGCTCGGAGATGATCCCGGCATAGCGCTCAACACGCGCTTTACACTCCTCAACGAAACGCCCAACTCCGTAATCCTCGATATCGTGCTTGGATGTGAAGTTAAGCTCTTTCTCGACCTCGACTTCGACCCATAGCCCTTGCCCGTCGAATCCGTTCTGGAAACGTTGACGGTAGCCTTGCATGTTGCGAAAGCGCAGAAACATGTCTTTGTAAGCACGCCCCCATGCATGGTGGACGCCCATCGGGTTGTTCGCTGTAATTGGGCCGTCAATGAACGAGAACCGTTTTTCGGCGTTGTCGTTTTTCGCGCGATAGCGCGCGTTCATGTCATTCTGGTCCCACCACTTGAGCATCTTCTGCTCCATTGCCACAAAGTCGACCCGTGAGTCGACGGGTGCAAAACGATCGGCAGATCCGGCTGGTCGGTCGGTGATTGTCATTTCTTTTACTGGCTCCGAGTGGCCTGAAATATTTCCAAATACAAAAAACCCATCCCAAACGAGGGACGGGCTCTGGGGACAGAGATACCGCGGTACCACCCTGCATTTCCCGATTGAACGGGACGCTTTATCCGGTCTGGTACCCCATTAATCAACCCTGGAATCTAAATTTTGCAGGGAGTTCGGGGCCATAAACCGTCGTCGTTGTAACGATCGACTTGCCGTCCGGGTCTACTCAGCCGGGCGATTTACGCCCTTCGCCTTTCGGCCGGAAGCTCGGGAGAGATGTTGGTTCCGGGGCCCTGCGCCCCCTCACACCGTACGGGGCTCGCTCAGCAGATTAGCCAGAACTACTTGGCTCCTTCTCAGCTATTCACTATGAAAGGTTAGTTATCCACACAGGTGTCCGTCAACCTTTTCTCATATTTCAAGAGTGAAAGTGATTGCCCTGTGCTCGCTCCTAAATTCGTACGAGTAATGCGATACTTGCCGTTCGAATCAGCTAGCGTAATTAGTAACCCTCCAATACACATTTCATCCATGGAGTCTCTACATGGCCCTCAAGGTCGTTATCTCAGGTCGTTCAATGGCGCCGCTCAACCTGCTGACTGAGGCAGGATTCGAAGTTGTGCAAGGCGAGGCGAACACTACCGAAGAGTTGATCGAAATCACGAAGGACGCGGATGGGGCGCTGATCGGTATCTGGCCGTTACACGACCGAGAGGTCCTAGAGGCGTGTCCGAAATTGAAGGTTGTCAGCCGGATGGGTGTCGGGGTGGATTCAATCGATCTGGCCGCAGCGACGAAGCTTGGGATCCTTGCGTGTAACACGCCGGGCGCTAACACGACAGAAGTGGCCGACCACGCAATGGCGATGCTGCTCGCGCAGACACGGTTGCTTGCGGAGACCGGTCAGTTTACGAAGGCCGGCGGCTGGAGCGACAACCCGGCAAAAATGAACGATTTCCGAAGCGAGGTCCGCAGGATTGCCGGTAACACGATGGGCATCATCGGACTCGGCAACATCGGCCGAGCGTTTGCCACCAGAATCAAAGGTTTTGGGCCGGAGCAGATTATTGCGTACGACCCATATGTGCCACAGACCGTGGGTGACCTCTATGGCGTACGTATGGTTGACCTGGACACGTTGCTCAGACAGTCGGATTTCATAACGATCCACACACCAGCAACGGAAGAGACGCACCATCTGATAAACGCCGACTCGCTTGCAAAGATGAAATCGACCGCAATCCTGATCAACTGCGCACGAGGGCCGATAGTAGATCCTGTTGCTTTACACGCCGGACTTCGCGATGGCGAGATTGAATCGGCAGGTATCGATGTGACGGAGTTCGAGCCTGTAGATGCTGAGGATCCGCTTCTGAGCTTGGACAACCTGTTGATCACGCCGCATCTCGCGGGCTGGTCGCCGACTTTTATCGAGCAGTCAGGTCAGCGTCAGGCAGAAAACGTGATCCGGGTGCTGACGGGCGAGAAGCCGCATGGGTTGGCCAACCCGGAGGTCATCAAGACAATCGCCGTGATGCGTGCGACCGACCCAGGCCGCTGGGAAGGTATTCCAGACTTCTCGACTGCTATTACCGTATAGGAGACGCCAAGGCAAACCGTCAGGATGGAAATCTTTCCTCCCGTTGGGAGGGCGCGTTGAGCCTCTCATTAATGTTGGAAGTGGGGGATGGTTATACGCACAACGGGGGTCCTCGCAACTAATTGTCATACTGAACTTGATTCATCATGACAAGTCGATGTCCACGGTCAGAGCGCGCGTCTCAGTCTATTGAGAAGCCAGATTGGCGCGTTTGCACTGGCTCTTCCACGTCCACTTGCTGAATCATTTCTGGGCTGTCCCCTCGGGCCGAGTTGACGATGGTTGAGACTTCGTAAGCCTCCATCTCTTCTGCCGGATATGGCTGTAGAAGCGCGGTAAGCCTGCTCGGGTCCTCCGTTTCGGGATCCAGCCAGAGCGATTCGGCCTCGGCGTCCAAGATGACCGGCATGCGGTCATGAATCGGTTCCATCAGGGAATTCGGGCCGGTGGTGATGATGGCGCAGGAGCGAACGGTCTCGCCTGTTTCCTTGTTCTGCCAGGTGTCGAACAGCCCCGCGAACCCCAGTAAACCACCACCCTTAAGCTGTATGAGATGTGGCTTACGGTCTCCCTTTGGTCCAGTCCACTCATAGAAACCATTGGCCGGAATAAGACAGCGCGTGCGTGCAAATGGGCGCTTCCAAAGTCCTGAATTCGCCACTTTGTCATCCCGAGCGTTGAAGGAAGACCGGATCTGATTGGGAAATTTCGCCCACGCGGGGATTAGGCCCCAGCGCATGTCTTCAGCGCGCCGCGTACCGTATTCGTTAGTGATCGTTCGGATTAACTGTGTAGGGGCAATATTGAATCGTTGCAAAGGAGCCGTCTCGCCGGTCACTTGCACACGAAAACGCACCCCGAGTTCGGTCACGTCAATCAGTATGAACCTGCCGCACATGACGTGATTTTAACTTCTTAAATCAATTACGAGTGGTCCGCAGCAGTCATCGCGGTCGCTTCGATCTCTACGACCACCTCAGGCCTACCAAGCACCGGCACGCCTACAACCGCGGCCGCACTGTCCATTCTCCCGATCAGTTTTCTTAGTGCTGCCTGAGCCTCGATCAACTTGTCTGCGCCACCTACGACATAGGTGCGCGTGCGAACAAGATCACTCCAAACGAGGCCCTGTTCTTCGATCGCCCAGCGGATCGTCCCAATTATGTGCTCGACCTGCCCCATAACTTCGTACGGACTCTGCACGATTTCGCCCGGCACGGTGGCCGTGGTTCCCGCCACATGGAGAACAGCACCTGCTCGGACAGCGCGGCAGTAGTTGTGTACCTTCTCATACGTGCGGCCAGACGAAACTCGGGTGACCATTCCAGGCGCACCGACTACGGCTTCACACTCAAACATGAATGGGGCGTTCTCGTCGCTGGAGCGGTCCACCGTGATACCAGCGGAAGTGGGAGTACTGCGTGCCATGAAGTCCAACTTTGTTTGCGGAAGCGCCCATCCGTGAACATCGCGAGCCATGAAGTGGCGAGTCGCCACCACATCGGATGGCTCAGCTCCCACGCCGACCAACGCACCCGCCACCGAGTCCATCACGCCCGTGACGGTGGTGGCGTACCCACCCGCGATACCCTTTGATCCGTCGACATCGATTGAGGTCAGCCCAGAGACCCAGACCTCGTCCCCTGCCCGTACGGCCTGGGACCATCCCTGACCTTCTTGAGCCATATATCGTTGGATTCCGGGCCCGGACCCGATCACGGCTTCCAGCTCCAACATGACCTTCACGCCATTCGGAAGGTTCGGGACACCGATCACGCTTAGCGCTGGGCCGGGATCATCAAACAAAACCGGGTGGGTAACGCGTAGCGCTTCTCTTGCATCATTGTCGGTGAACCAGGCACGTACCCGTACTACATCTTCGAGAGACGAGCTGGCTCTGTGCATTACATCAGCAGCTGCTTGGTACACCTGTCGGACTTCCGAGGTGGCGGCACCGCGCTGAGAGGGGATAAGTCCAGACGAAATCAACCGATCTCCCACGATAGCCAGGGTTACCGTGCCCAGCATATTTTCCAGGTGGTCGCCGGTCGTGATTGTTGAACGCACTATTGAGATACCTTTTTTGTTTTTTCGCAGCCTGTGTCCGGCAGGCTTGCGCCTTCGATAGCCGGGTACCCACGGAGAAACTCCTCTACAAATACGGCGCCACGCCCTTCCAACTGAAGACGCTTCACATCGAGGCTACCCTCCCCCGTCCCAATCATCAGCCGGCCGTCGTCTATCGATACAACACCAGGACGAATGTTCTCTCCTGTTCCAGATACCGATGCTTCAAGGATCTTCAACAACTTCCCATCCCAGCGGGTGAAGGTGCCAGGCCACGGATGATACGCACGTATAGCTCGCGCGATGTTCAACGCAGGTTCTCCGAAATCGAGCTCACCATCGGATTTTTCCACGAGACTTGTAACCGTAGCCAGGGTGTCCTCTTGAGAAACGACCTCGATATCTCCACGCTCCCAAGAGGGAATGGTTTTCAGAAGCAGGTTTACCCCCATCGTGAAGAGCTGGTCGGTCAGGGACTCTGCCGTATCTAACTCTGTGATCGGTACCGGTGCCGACTGGGCGATTACCGGTCCTGTATCCATGCCCTCGTCAAGAAGCATCACCGAAACACCGGTCTCGGAAGCCCCCTCTCGGATAGCCGTAACGACAGGACTCGGACCGCGATACAGAGGCAGAAGTGATGGATGGATGTTGAGGACGCCATGTGCCGGCAGCGCCAATATTGCCGCCGGCAGGATCCGTCCATACGCGAGTACGACATAAATATCTGCCGGCGTCCCCGCTAAGTGACTCAAGACCTCGTCGTCGCGTAGGCTCGACGGCGTGTGGACCGGAAGGCCTAATTCCACCGCGGCCTTATTTACGGAGGTCGGGCGCGATTTACGTGATCGACCAGAAATCCGGTTCGGCCGCGTGAAAACCGCGCTCACCTCATGCCCATCTTTGACCAGCGCATGCAGGGCTTTCGCTGCCGGGTCCGGTGTGCCAAAAAAGATAATCCGCGTCATCGGGTTTGGCCCCATCCCTCTTGATTTTGACCAGGGTAGTGAAAATCGAATCGCCCTACCAGTTGACGCATGGCACTCATCCGGGCTAGTACACGGTTCCGGATCATTTCCCAACCTGTTAAGAGCGTGTTGCGGCCAAGATGAGCAACAAATAATTTCCCATAAAGTTGAGCCTTAAATAAGCCTCAGCGGGGGTTGTGTTTCCCGGGGTACATGGTAACGTCACAGCCGCTTCGGGGTGGTAAGTAGGTGCAGGGTAGGCCGACACCGTGAGCATTTTTTTGGCCCAGGTTCAACCCTGGGTTCACCCATCAGGCACCCGCCTCTCTGATCCCGCCAGAGGACGCCATTCTGACCACTCAAGCGCCATCTCAGCTCTGGACCGCCACACTCGGACGTCTTCAACTGGAAGTGCCGAGGGCGAATTTCGAGACTTTGCTTAAAGGCACACAGGCGCTGCGTTTTGACGATGATTGTCTTGTTATCGGCACCGAAAGTGCGTTCGCTGCGACATGGCTGGAAGAACGCCTTGCCGCAACCATCTCTCGGGCTGTAGAGCGTATCGCAGGACAGCCAGTCGCGGTGCGTTTTGAGGTTATCTCTGACACGGACGTGTCGACGCCAGACTCGATTCGCGACAACCGTCCTGCACGACCTGCTCAGCGCTCTAATACCGACAAGCGCTCTGGTGATGAGCGCGATTCTCAGTTCGGTTCGTTACCTCTTAACCCGCGCTTCACATTTCACGAGTTCGTCGTCGGCCCATCTAACGAACTAGCGCACGCCGCAGCTACTCGCGCCGCGGCCCAACCTGGCCGCGTCTATAACCCTTTGTATTTGTACGCGGGTGTAGGTCTCGGCAAGACTCACCTGTTGCAAGCCATCGGGAACGAACTGAAATCCCGTGGGATGCATCTCATATATGTAAGCAGTGAACGGTTTACGAACGATTACATCCGTTCCATTCAAGATGGAACAACAGAACAGTTCAGAGCCTTCTACAGGGGCGCAGACGCGCTGTTAATCGACGATATCCAGTTCATAGCCGGCAAGGCACAAACACAAGAAGGCTTCTTCCACACGTTCAATGAGTTGCACATGGGGTCCAAACAGTTGATCGTCACCGGCGACGAACCGGCACGGCAATCACTCCTCGAAGAGCGCATCCAATCGCGCCTTGAGGGAGGACTAGTCGTAGACATCCAGCCCCCTGACTACGAAACACGCACAGCAATTTTGCGTGAGAAGTCAAAGAGCTTGCAGACTCAACTCCCAGAGGATGTGCTAGATATTGTCGCCTCCCGGCCGTTTTCTAACGTCCGAGAACTTGAAGGGGCGCTGAACCGTATCCTCGCTTACGCCCACATGACCAACTCGCCCGTAACCGAAGACATTGCCCGGAAGGCGCTCGGAGATCTGCTCTCAACTCGAAAAGAAATACCGATGACTCCTTCCGCCGTCATCAAAGCTGTCTCCGAACAGTTTGGTATGGAACCGGAAACGATCAAGGGCCCAAGGAGAACCAAAGAGGTGTCCTTGGCACGCCACGTCGCCATGTACTTGCTCCGCGAGACCAGTTCATTGAGCTCACCACAGGTGGGACTTGCCCTGGGCGGTAGGGACCATTCGACAGTCCTCTACGCTCAGAAGAAGATGGAACAGCTCATCGAGACCGAACCTGAGCTGCGAAGCGTGATCGCGACAATACGCCAACGCCTGGCCAGTCAACCTCGCTAACCAATCCTCCTTCAAAGGAGGACCCGGATCTCACCTCGGATTGCGGTTTCACGCCATACTCTAGCGTTTACACGCAATTCACCGAACTAACATTGCCCTGTTGATAAGTCTGCTATTAACTGTGGATAACAGTCCTCTCTTGTTAAGAAATGCGTCGGCGGCTAATCCCTTTGGACTATGGTCGGACATTACTACCGTTCTCTCCACTCACTCTTCACATAACCTCCTCTGATATTGGAAAGCAATCCACTCGTAGCCCAAGCTATTTTCCAGAGTGTTAACCGGCTTATTAAGATGAAGTACTTACGAAAACCTATTCAGTTCTGGGTATTTGTTAATTGATTGATTCCACACTTATTCATATTCGTTCTGGGGATGGAGGAAACGGTGTTGTTTCTTTCCGCCGTGAAAAGTTTGCACCGAACGGTGGGCCAGACGGTGGTGATGGGGGAAACGGCGGCGATATTTTCCTGATCGCAGATCGAACACTAAATACTCTTAAAAAGTTTCAGTACAGGCAGAAATTTGAGGCGGTCGCTGGAGGGGATGGATCGAGTAAGAAAAGACACGGAGCAACATCCGATGATCTTGTTATCACTCTTCCTGTTGGCACCGAGGTGTGGGAAGTTTCTTCGGATCCCAATAAGCCTGAAGAGCTTATTGCGGACCTTTCTAATGATGGCGACACGGTGGTTGCCGCGAAGGGAGGGAGAGGTGGCCAAGGTAACGTCAAGTATGTGACTTCTCAAAACCAGGAACCGATGTTGGCCGAAGGAGGGCAACGTGGGGTTGGTAGGGAGTTACGCCTGGAGCTGAAACTGCTGGCAGATGTTGGGATTATTGGAATGCCTAATGCCGGGAAGTCCAGTTTACTAACGGCACTAACAGGAGCGCATCCAAAGGTAGCTGAGTATCCCTTTACGACATTGGAGCCTTCTCTCGGAGTGTTATCCCGACGACTGGAATCGATTGTCCTTGTTGAGATTCCAGGACTGATTGAGGGTGCCGCGGAAGGTATCGGTCTCGGACATGATTTTCTAAGGCATGTGGAACGTACTCGGATGTTGGTCCACCTCGTGGATGGAACGGCCGACGATATCGAAGATCGAATGAAGTTAATCAACGCCGAACTGCTGGCGTTTGATGAGAAGCTCGCTGAAACGCCACAGATTGCGGTGATCAACAAATCGGATCTGCCAGAAGTATCTGAGAATTTCGAAACCCTCGAAGTAGATCTTGCTAAAAATGTTTCGACGGGAGAGGTGTTTTGTGTCTCGGCTGCAACGTATGCCGGGCTTGAAAACCTTTCTGATGCTCTATTTAGGGGTCTTGCTAGGATTCGAGCCGATCAAGAGGCCATGGAAGCGATGAGGGGTGACCAGAGTCAGATTCGAGTGCTCCGACCTAGCGCGAGAACCTCCCGCCCACTTGCGGAGTTACAAGGCTCGGGGTTTCGGATTTTGCATGAGAGAGCGATTCGCGTGGCCAATGCAAGTGACCTCAACGTGTATGAGGTCCAGATCCAACTCCACAGCTTGCTCGGCAGGCTAGGCGTTGTTAAAGCTCTTGAAGAACTGGGAGTGAAATCCGGAGACACCGTTTTCATCGGCGAGGCTGAGCTCGAATGGAATTAACGGGTGCCAACAGTTCCCGAGCAAGCCGGATAAGCAGTCGTATTGGCGTTCTCGGCGGGACGTTTGATCCCGTCCATAACGGGCACATCGGTATCGCCACAGCTGTGTTCAACGTCCTTGAGCTAACAAGCGTACTTTTCGTCCCGGCTGATCGCCCGTGGATGAAGGAGTTAAGTACCGGCCCAGGCGTGAGTTCTATTGATCACCGTATGGCCATGGTCGATCTTGCTATACGTGATAGGGAAGGATTTGAGCTATCCACGGTGGACGCCGATAGAGGGCGACCGTCCTACAGTGTTGATACGATCTCCGACCTACGGGAGGTGTTCGGGCACGCTTCCGAGCTGTTCTTGATCTTGGGAGCCGATGCACTGGAAGAACTGCCGCGTTGGCGAGATCCCGAGCGGCTTGTCAGTATGTGCACGCTGGTGTGTGTCGGCAGGCCCGGCAGCGGTTTGCCGGAGGGATTGCCCATCAATCACCCTGGACGCAAAGCTCAGTTTGTATCTGGGCCTATGCTGCCCGTCAGCGCAACTGAGATCCGGGCGCGAGAATCTGAAGGGTTGCCGATTGACGGGTTTGTGAATAACTCCGTCGCCGCTTATATCGAAGAAAACGGGTTGTATCAATAACGGCTCTGTGGAAACGGAGCCATAAGGAGAATCGATCTTTGGCTGATCTCAAGGCGCTTGCGACAAGAACCCTCGAGCGGGCTCAAGAACTTGATGCGCTCAGGTTCGGGGATTTCACGCTGACTTCTGGTGCCAAGAGCAGTTATTACTTTGACGGCCGCGTGCTAACGCTGGACCCTGAAGGGGCTGACTTGGTATCAGAAGCGTTTCTCGCGATGGCTATAGAGGTCAGCGCGGCCGGTGTGGGTGGTCCGACGGTGGCCGCTGTGCCCATCGCCGGAGCTCTGGCCCTGCGAAGTCGTCAGGCCGGTACACCCATGGACGGATTCTTTGTCCGTGACGCCATAAAAGGGCACGGCGCCCGCAAACAGGTGGAAGGGGCGATTAAGCCGGGAACGAAAGTAGTCGTTTTTGACGACACAGTTTCCACTGGTGGGAGTCTCCTGAATGCTCTGGATGCTATACAGGAGTTTGGGTGCGACGTTGTAGCGGTGTTGTGCGTTCTAGACCGGCACCAGGGAGGAAGCGACGAGGTCCGTACGCGTGGGATCCTGTTCAGGGCGATGCTGGAGGCAGACTCGGACGGCAACGTCGCGATATCGGACACTCTCTAACGTCGGCAGCAACCTCAATCCAAGGGCTGCTGCCAACGAAACGCAAGCCGATCAGCTAAACGTCTAGGTTCTTTACCTCAAGCGCGTGGGTCCTGATGAAATCTCGGCGGGGCTCCACCTCGTCACCCATTAGCGTCGTGAACAACTCGTCGGCCCGTATTGCGTCGTCTGCCGTTACACGCAGCATCAAACGCTCGCTGGGGTCCATTGTGGTCTCCCACAGTTGATCGGCGTTCATCTCGCCCAGACCCTTGTAGCGCTGGATTGCCACGTTGCCCCGATCTG
>JAAZYK010000150.1 GCA_014239685.1 Dehalococcoidia bacterium
TCGTCAGCCGACGTCGCACGATCTTCCTCGTTCCTCTACGAGACTCTCCGCACGTCGCGTCTCGGTACGCACATATGTACGAACAACGAGCGCTTGTCGCTGGTCGCGGTAGAACTGGGGCACCTGGCATTCTTGTGTGCGGGTCTACAGCTGGCCGCTGTCGGCGATCATGACAGCGTCCTCTCGGTCTGGCCAGTTGGGGGCACGTCTACTTCATAACCGGGGCATGCGCGCCTCAGAAGAGGCCCTCACCTTCCTCCAACCTGATTTGAACCAGTTAGGCGATCCATTTGAGCTTCCAGATATGGAAGCCGCCGTAGATCGTGTGTTTAGGGCAATCGGCAATCAGGAAAAGATAGCCGTCTATGGTGACTTTGACGTCGACGGACTCTCCGCAACCGCGCTGTTGCTCCACGCTATACGTGACCTGGGCGGAACAGCGGTCGCACACATCCCCGGGAGAGACGGATCAGGCCATGGCCTGGACAACAACGCCCTCACACGTCTCAACACTGACGGCGTGACTCTCGTTATCACGGTAGACACTGGCTCAAACGACGCCGACCAGATCACGTTTGCCGAGACGATCGGCGTGGACGTAATCGTCACGGACCATCACATCGTCGAACCGGGCCTCAAACGCCCCCTTGCACTCGTGAACCCGCATATGGGGTCTGACGGAGTTGGTAAAGGGTTAACGGGGGCTGGCGTCGCCTTCAAACTCGCACAGGCCCTGTACTCCCGCACCGATCTAAACTGGCCCGGACATGTAATCGCTCTGGCCGCGCTTGGAACAGTCGCCGATGTTGGACCATTGAAGGGCGAGAACCGCGTCATAGTGTCCGAAGGACTTCGCCAACTGCAATCAACCAGCCACGCTGGTCTGACCGCGCTGTTGAAACTTGCGCATCCAAACGGCGGAGAGCTGGATACAGAAGCTCTTTCATTCAACGTGATCCCACGCCTGAATGCTCCTGGACGACTTGGCGAGGCCGTTCCAAGCCTCAACTTGTTGACAGCAAACGATCCGGGGGAAGCCATGACGCTGGCGCACCAGGTCGACGATATGAATACCGAACGCCGTCGCCTCAGCCAGGAAGCATGGGATCTAGCCAGGCTCGAACTAGAAAACGGGCCTATGCAACCGGCGATTATCGTCAAATCCGCTAGGTTCAAGTCCGGCATCCTCGGTCCACTGGCTGGCAGGCTCAGTGGAGACCATGGCCGGCCGGCCATCGCCATCGCCCTTGGCGAGACCCACGCGCGCGCATCAGCACGTAGCCCTGAAAGCGTCGATATCCACGCAGTCCTATCTGCGGCATCAGGTCAGTTCGATCAATGGGGTGGTCACGCCCGCGCCGCCGGTTTTACGGTCGCCAACGAACACCTTGACGAAGTCATAGACGCCATACAGGATGGCGTTGCCGCCGCTGGCAAGGATCCTGGAGCTGGCCCACCTCTACAGGCGGATGCAGAGATCGGTTTTTCCGATCTTGGCGCATCGACTTGGAACTTCATTAAAGTCCTTGGCCCTTACGGGGAAGAAAATCCGGCCCCGGTGTTCGTCACTCGAAACCTGAACCCAGTCCAGATAAGAACTATGGGAGCGGGAGGCAGGCATCTGCGTGTTGTGCTGAGCGACAACCGAGAAACCTGGGACGCGATCGGATTCGGACTGGGGCAAGCGCCCCTTGGTGATGGCGCCGTAGACGCCATCTACTCTTTGCGCACAAATACATGGCGTGGCCGCACGAAGCAGGAGTTGCACCTGCTGGACATACGACCTTCGAGGTACGGTATCTAGCTCCGTTGTCTTGCCCGCCGAAGCCTGTTGCGCGATGCCGGTTCGGGCGCCGAAGGTTCATGCGGCTCATCGCCGGGCCTTCGTAGTCGGGTCTTCAAGACCACAAACCCTATTGATATCGCCATGACGACGAGTGCTATCAGGTGCGCCTCCTGCAAGTTCCAGAACTTCTCTTCATCCAGACGAAGGAACTGAATCCAGAAGCGCCCGAAACCGTAGAGACCGAGGTATATCATCCAGATCGCTCCGTCAGGCCGGAACTTTTTGCGGATGCGCCACAGAAAAGCAAGTACCAACATGTTCCAGAATATCTCGTACACCACTGTCGGGTGACTTCCGGAAGTCGGGTCGAACTCCTCGCTTAATCGGCTCGGAGGCCTCGCGCCGGGGCTGCTCGCGTGTGTGAACACCCAGCCAAAGAACAGGTCCGTATTCTTGCTCCAGTGCTCTCCGTTCATGATGTCGCCGAGACGACCGATCGACTGGGCCACCAGTAGTGCCGGGGCCGACAGATCCATTAGCTTTCCGACCGGATATTTTGAAATGTATGCGTAGATCATCCCTGCGATCCAGCCGCCAAGGATGGCGCCCCACAACCCGATGCCGCCACTCCAGACAGCGACAAGCTCTATCGGGTCGTTGAAGCCGTAAACACTGCCCCAGTTGTCTGCTACATGCACCACACGCGCACCGACAATCCCCCCGAGGATCGCCCAGATAGCGGTGTTGTAAACCATATCCGGGTCTAGTCGTTCCTGGCGCGCCCACCGGGCGACGAGCCAAACCGCGGTGGCGACGCCGACAAAGCTAAGCAAGCCATGCCATGCAAGCACAAAACCACCGGCGTCGATCAAGTTGGGATTGAACGGGATTTCAATCTCGAGAAGAGGAAGCATCGGTACTTTCTGTATCCGGAGCTAGGTTTATTAACCGACCATATGCCTGATATGCATCAATCAAGTCAGAACATTGCGTCCCAGTTGGACGCCAATCACGGTCCAATATTTGAGATGCGCAAAAAGCAATCTTCGATCGAGTTTAGGTATCGCCCCTCAGAGGGTCAATCTCCCACCGGTCGACGTCGCGTCACCTGACGCCGGAACAATTATTCGCGTTTTCACGATTATTCCGAAACGGGTGGATAAACCCAGCGGGGTGATAGGGTCAACTGCGTGCGTGAACAGATCGATTCTTTCTTGAACTACCTCGCCGTGGAACGAGGCATGTCTTCTAATACGCTCGATGCCTACTTCAACGATCTCACCGGGCTGATCGAGTTTCTTGAGGACTCTAAAGCGACGCGGAACTGGTCTGATGTCGGCGCTTCCGAGATATCAGCGTTTATGGATGACCTTGACGAGCGCGGATACGCACGGAGCACGAGGGCCAGAAAGATAGCAGCGTTGAAGTCGATGTTCCGATTCCTCCGGGAAGAAGGCGCCATCGAGGGCAACCCTACCGAAGCGCTACGTTCACCACGCACCGGGCGTACTCTGCCGAAAGCGTTGTCGATCGAACAGGTGGATACCCTTCTCACAACCGTTTACGAGGACGGCACCCCGGAGGGCGTACGAGACGCCGCAATGCTTGAAGTCCTTTATGCCGCCGGGCTCCGTGTAAGTGAGTTGGTTGGGCTGGACCTGCGAGACCTCAATCTCGAAACCGGTTCGGTCCGCTGCATCGGGAAAGGGTCCAAAGAGCGCGTCGTTCCCCTTCACAGCCAGGCGATAGAGTCCGTAAGTCGATATTTGGACACTGTGCGCCCCTTGTACGAGCGGCAGCAACAGGAACAAGCGCTTTTCTTAAATCGAAATGGTCGGCGACTTTCTCGTCAGGGTTTCTGGTTACGCCTCAAGCGGGCCGGCCGTGCCGCAGGCATACCGGACCACATCACGCCACATACCCTTCGACACTCCTTTGCGACGCACATGCTCCGCGGCGGCGCGTCGCTGCGTCACGTTCAGGAGATGCTCGGTCACGCCAGCATCGCAACGACCCAGATCTACACGCACCTGACCTCAGAGCACGTTCGTGAAGAGTACGACCGGGCTTTCCCCCGGGCTTAGTGCTCTCCTCGAACATCACTGCCTTGACCAGCTGAGATAAACTTTCCGACACCGGCGGCTTTCCCGGTACATTTCAAAATACTGCAGATCTGGATTCGGGATACCCATGACCGTAATAGCGATTGAGGGCAGAGCCGGCTCGGGTGTAGTTGACGTTGCGCGGGTTGTTGCCCGCGAGCTGGATCTGGACTTCGTAGACAGGTTGCTACTCGCTGAGATTGCACGACGGGTTGGCGCGACCGTGGAAGCGGTCCAGGATTCAACCCTGCGGCTGCCGGGCAGGGGCGAACGCATCATCGGCCTCGTGCAGAGGATGCTCGAGCGTTCATCCGTTGGTGGAGCAGGCGGCGATCCTTATTTCGGACCAGGCGTAGATACGCTGATCGCCCGTCCATACGCAGAGATGAATGATTCGCCAATCAGCTCAGGGCAGGAGCTCGACGAACAGCACTTTATCGAGACGACCGCAGAGGTAATTCGGGACGTGGCCCAGGCAGACAACGCCGTCATTGTTAGTCGCGGCGCGGTGGCGATACTGCGACACAGCCCGGATGTCTTGAGGGTTGGACTCGTAGCAAACCACTCGGACCGCTCCCGTAGAATTCTTTCCCGTCTCCAGTTCGAGGATATGGAGACCGCAGAGCAGTACGTGTCGCAATCAGATACCGCCCAGGCCCGCTATTTTGAGCGCGCATTTGGCACAAATCCGCTCGACCCATTCCTGTATCATGTGATGTGGAACCTCTCCGAGGTCAGCGACGATTGGGCGGCAGCCCGAATAATCGATGCCTCTGGAGCGCTCACCGGGCGCGAATTACGTTAAGCGCCCTGCCCTTTTGGCATAGACTA
>JAAZYK010000151.1 GCA_014239685.1 Dehalococcoidia bacterium
CGGCCACTCCAAATCAGGCGACTTCGGCGACGCGATTCGTCGGACCTACCGCGCCTTGAGCGAGTTCCGTATCGAAGGTGTGTCGACTAATCTGAGTTTCCTGCAGAACCTGTTACATCACTCGGATTTCGCAGAAATGAAGATCCACACGCGTTTTGTGGATGAACAGATCGCGACGCTGGCCGTTTCAAATAACGGTTCGCACCCGAAACGGTTCGCCGAGATGACGACGGCAGAGGTCGTCCCAGTCCCAACCGTGGTGGCCAATGTTGAAGGCCCGGAAGGGACGGTGTCCGTGGCATCGCCGACACAGGGCATCATCGCCGAACTGAACGTCGTCGAGGGAGATTCGGTGCGGGTGGGCGACCAGATCGCCGTGCTTGAAGCGATGAAGTTCTTCCACACTGTTACGGCGGAGTTCAACGGCATCGTCCGGATGGTCCCGGTGGAACAGGGCGGTTCCGCGCTTGAAGGTCAGGCTCTCGTATTTATCGAGGAGATGGACGAGGCGGACCTTGAAGATCGTGCAGAGTCCGGCGAGAAGGCGATACAACGCCAGATAGGCTGGGACGCTGAGCTAAATGAGCTGGCGCTACGGACGAACCTGGCGCACCAGATGGGCGGCGAAAACAACGTCGCGTTTCACAAGGGTCGCGGCAAGCTCACGGTTCGAGAACGAATCGATTCGCTGGTGGATCCCGGCAGTTTTGAAGAGATCGGCACTTTAGCCGGATCTGCGACTTACGACGCAGACGGTAATCTGACCGGCTTCACGCCAGCAAACACGGTAATCGGCGTGTCCAAGATCAACGGCCGTCGGGTGATGGTCAATGGCGGTGACTTCACTATTCGCGGCGGCGCGTCGGACGCCAACGTCGGCAACAAGACCGCATTCTCAGAACGCATGGCGATTGAGTGGCGATTGCCGTTCATACGACTACTGGACGCCGCCGGCGGGAGCGTTCGCACCTTTGAGCAGATCGGCCACACCTACCTGCCGAACGGCCCGGGACATGATTTATCGCCACACCTACTCCCCGTCGTTCCGTCGGTTGCCGCCGTACTTGGCTCTGTCGCGGGGCTACCCGCTGTACAAGCAGCGCTGGCACACTTCAGCGTCATGGTGAAGGACACCTCCGTATTGTTCGCTGGTGGTCCGCCCGTGGTCAAAGTGGCATTCGGAATCGATATCACCAAGGAGGAACTTGGCGACGAAAGTGTGCAGGTGCGCCAGAGCGGTGTCGTGAACAATCTGGCGGAATCCGAGGAAGAGGCGTTCGACATGATCCGCCAGTTCCTCAGCTACCTTCCGGACAGCGTCTACGACATGCCACCGTATGTGGAGCCGGACGACGATCGTGACAGGCGTGACGAATCCCTCAAGAACGCAATTCCACATGACAACAAGACAGTGTTTGACCCGAGACCGATTCTTGAGTCTGTTCTCGACAAGGATTCGATTTTTGAGATAGCCCCTAACTTCGGAGCAGGACGCATAACCGTCCTGGCCCGGGTGAATGGCTACCCGGTGGGCGTGATGATTAACGACTCCCGGGTGGATGGCGGAGCAACGGGAATGAAAGAGGCCGAAAAGGCCATCCGGTTCATAGAACTCTGTGAGAACTTCCATTTACCGATCATCAACTTCGCCGACGACCCAGGTTTCATGATCGGCCTTGAGGCCGAGAGCGCGGGAATGCTACGGGCCGGGGCACGTTTACACGCGGTCATGGCCAGCACGGAAACGCCATGGCTAACATTTGTAATTCGCCAGATCTTTGGCGTCGCCGGCGGCTGCCACATACGCCTGAGCGGCATGCATCGTCGATACTCGTGGCCGTCAGGCAACTGGGGATCTATGCATATCGAGGGAGGAGTGGACGCGGCATACCGTCGTGAAATCGCAACCGCCGACGACCCGGACGCCAAGCGTGAAGAGATCCAGAATCGACTCAAGCAGTTGGCTTCACCTTTCCGGACCGCCCAGACCTTCCTCGTTGAAGAAATTATCGACCCTCGCGACACACGACCGCTGTTGTGTGATTTCGTTGAGTCGGCCCAGCCCGTGATCAAGACACAGCTTGGTCCAGGTTCAGGACCTCGATGGCGACCGTGAGCGAAATCGGGCACGGCGCGCTTTCGGAACTGACCGTACTGGACCTATCGCACTACGTTGCGGGGGCGTACTGCGGCAAGTTGCTGGCAGCTTTCGGCGCAGAGGTGATCAAGGTCGAAGCGCCCGGAGTGGGTGATGGAGCGCGTCAAGTTGGTCCGTTTCCTGATAGGAATCCTGACCCGGAGGCGAGCGCGTTATATCTGTACCTGAACACCGGCAAGAAGGGATTGACGCTGGACCTCGCGTCTGATCGCGGCGCCGCCATCCTCAAGGAACTTGTCGCACAGTCCGATGTGCTGATCGAGAACTTCGCACCCGGCGTGATGGAATCGATGGGGCTCGACTACGCAACTCTGAGCGCTATCAACCCGCGTCTTGTGATGGCTTCAATTTCCAACTTTGGCCAGTCGGGACCGTACCGCGACTACCGCGCCGACACCATGGTGGAGATGGCGCTCAGTGGTCAGATGTATGTGAATGGCGACCCCGAGCGGGAGCCACTGAGTTCGACCGGATATCAGCCGTCGTATCAGAGTGCCCTGTACACATACAGCGGCATCATCGCGGCGCTGATCGCAAGGGATCGTGATAACAAGGGCCAGTACCTGGATGTTTCTATCCATGAAGCCATGGTTTCTGAGCATCAGTTCACACTGAATGGATTCACAGCCAGCGGCAAGATAAGGATGAGGTCTGGAAATCGGTACGGCTCGGTTCACCCGTCAACGATTCTGCCGTGCAAGGCCGATGACAACGGCAAGCCGGGTCTCGTCTCGCTCGGCATCAGTGACCCAACCCAGTACGTGCTTTTCCTACAACTTCTTGATATGTCGGAACTGTTGGACGATCCGCGATTCGCCAATCCTCAGATGTGCGCCGTGAACTACCGCGCCTTTGACGCTCTGATAAGCCCTTGGTTCATGGACCACACCGCTGAAGAGATCGTAAACGCGCTTCAGGACAACCGTATTCCGGCGGCGTTTGTGAACGAAGTCAGTGATGTCCTGGACGATCCGCAGTACGAGTTTCGAGGTTTTTGGAAAGAGATCGATCACCCTGTCGTCGGATGTCATCGCTATGCCGGTCTGCCCTATCACCTGACCGAGGCCCCGCCGGTGTACGAACGGGCCAACCTGCTTGGCGAGCATACCGACGAGGTGCTGGGAGAGAAGTTGGGTTACGACTCAGACCATCTGGGGCATCTCAGAGAAGGCGGTGTTATTTGATCGGGGTAACCGCCAAAGGCCCACTCGACGGCGTACGCGTCCTAGATTTGTCGCGTGTCTGGGCCGGGCCGCACTGCACCCGGATACTGGCGGACCTCGGCGCAGAGGTCATCCACATCTCGGGTCGGAGACTGGTTGGACGTCGTGAGGTGACACGTGAGACGGCGATGATTCTCGGCACCTACCCGGACAACTACCCGGGCGAGCGCCATTGGAACCGCAACGTGCTGAATAACGACATGGGCCGCAACAAGCTGGATGTCACGCTGGAGCTCAACACGGAGCGCGGTGTGGAGCTGTTCAAGCAGCTCGTAAAGATCAGCGACATCGTGATCGAAAACTACAGCCCGCGGGTGATGCCAAACCTGGGTATCGATTATCCAATCTTGAAGGCGATCAACCCGGCGATCATTTATTGCTCGATGCCCGGCTATGGATCTGAAGGACCGTTCCAGAACTTCGTCTCATACGGCACGACCATCGACCCGCACTCCGGGCTGGCGAGCCGTATGGGCTACCCGGGTGAGGAGCCGCACATGAGTGGCAACGCCTACCCGGATCCTGCGTCCGGGATGTTCGCGACTGGAGCGATCATGACGGCCCTTTTCAGCAGGTATCGGACTGGAAAGGGCCAGTACATATCCCTGGCTCAGGCAGAATCTGGAGCTGCGCTGACCGGCGAGGCATCATTGGGCTACCAGCTATCAGGTGAAGTGCCGCCGCGTATCGGCAACGGTCATGTCCGCAAAGCGCCGCACGGGGCTTATCCATGCAAGGGTGACGACAAGTGGGTGGCGATCTCGGTCGGAACTGAGGGGCAGTGGGCCAATTTTCAGGACGTCATAGGGAAGCCGGGCTGGGCGGCTGATGAGCGTTATCTAACGCTTGAAGGTCGTCTTCAACACCAACCTGAACTGGACGAACACGTGGCCAACTGGACACGCGACAGGGACGCATACGACGCGATGTGTCTGCTACAAGAGGCGGGTATCGCCGCAGGTGTCGTGGTCAACGCCGATGAGTTGATGAACGACGAACACCTGAACCAGCGCGACTTCTTCTGGAAGTTCGATCACCCGGAGGCCGGGGTACAGACGCATGCAGGTCAGCCGATACGGCTTTCTGAGACACCAGCGCGTCACTACCGGCCGGCACCAACCCTAGGACAACATCATCCATACGTTCTAGGCGAGCTGCTGGGGCTGTCAGACGATGAGATCACTGATCTGGAAGAGACCGGAATCATCGGATACACACCTCTGGTGCGTGAGTGATAACCGGTCTGGACCAATAATCTTCTGGAGGAAGTATTGCCAGAACCCGCAATTGAAGCTATCGCGGCATTCCACCGATTGAACGA
>JAAZYK010000152.1 GCA_014239685.1 Dehalococcoidia bacterium
AGATACATCTGAAAGTCCTTGCAAGGGCTGACTTCGGGCCGCTGGCAGACGCGTAAGCAGAGCGAGAATCGGTTGAGTTTAGCAGCGAGTTCGGTCATGGCGATGGAGAATTTAATGCTCAATTCGCGAGATCAGACAGGTCCACTTCGCAGGTACTAAGAACACCGATGAACGAGAGCATCCTGAGCGAATTTACCTCTCCGTCCACAAGGGCCTGAAGTGTGTCTATGTCGATCTCTGATATAAGGCACTCAAGTTGCTCCGCCGTGAACGGGAGATCGGATGCCAGATCCGTAAGATCCGTAGTTTCCAAGACTCCCAGAATATCTGGTACGTCCATCTCACTCGGGAGCAGTTTAGGAAGATCGATTGGGCCGCTGTTCGCGGTTATGTCATCTAGGGTCGACTCAATATCTAAGTCATCAGCCAACTCGAGCAGGTCTGCGACATCCACGCCAAGCGATCCGATATCCATTGAGGGATTCGCAGCGACCGTTGGCAGCGGGGTCGCCGTAGGCTCGGAATCGTCGCTGGCGCAGGAGGCAACAATAAAAAGCGCCGATAACATAGGCGCCAGCACTATCCAAGAATCTTTGAATTTGCCCATCATTGCAATGATCACGCCTTGAGACGTTGACCTTAGTCCAATCCCAGCAAAACCCGTCGCACTAGGCTCAGGCTGCTTAACGCCGCACGCCGCCTGTCTGGCACGCCTCGTCCGGCAGAGCGAACGTGGCGCGTGTGCGTGCCATCAGTATCCGTCACCGCTATATACGTCTCTCCGCGCCCAAGGTTTTCGGTGCGTTGGTTGCCCTCTTCAACGGCGTGAACCGCCACGCCAAGCGTCGCCCCTGATACGGCCCTAACCGCCCGTGACAATGCGGCGGCACGTTCCGGCCCTCCGGCAAACGGTGGCGACTCGCCACCCGCCCGCGCCAGCCGATCCAGCGCATCTTTAGAGTTGATGATGTTGCCCTCGACGTATGCATCGCCCGCAGCTCGTTGGAAAATATCTGCGATCGCGCCACCTACAAGGTCTTCGTAGGTCGCAACCGTCAATCCTTTGTCCGCGATCAAACGCCCAACAACAACTTCGAGGGTGTCGTCTTCGGTCCCGAATATGTTGTCGCCGAGAAGTTTGCGCACTTCCTCTTCGACCGGTCCAATCAATTCCTCGGCCTTGGTGGCCGAACTGGCGCGTGCGGCGATCCTGACATCGACCTGTCCTGGATGCGCCATGGTGCCGACACCGGGGTTGCCATCGTCCACCATCAGATGGCCGATCAAGTGATCAACATTACTCTCGCCAATATCCACGGTCTTGAGAACCCGGTACTGGATCACATCGGTGACGTTGAACTTCTTTTTTATGAAGGGAAGCACCTCGTTGTCGATCAACCACTTCATCTCAAATGGAACGCCTGGAAGCGAAATGATCACGCCAGTTTCGTCCTCAACAACGAATGCCGGGGCCGTGCCGTTGGGGTTCCTGAAAATCCTTGCGCCCTCCGGTATCTCCGCCTGTTTCTCGTTGTTCTTGGTCAGGATTAAACCGCGCTTACGAAATCGTTCTTCAAGTTCAAGCAAGGACTCTGGATCGACAACCACATTGACACCCATCACCGCAGACACGATCTCGCGCGTCAAATCATCTTGGGTCGGGCCGATCCCACCTGTAGTGATTACAACCTGCGACCGACCATGCGCACGTTTCAATGTATCCAACATACGAACCCGACTGTCGCCAACGGTATTTACGTAGTGAAGATCGATCCCGTTATCGGCAAACCGTTGGCCAATCCAAGCGGAGTTCGTGTCAACGATCTGGCCTAGGAGCAGTTCCGTTCCGATGGCAACAATTTCGGCGTTCATATGACCTCCCATTCTCCCTCGAGCGTGCTGTGTTTTCCTCGACCTCTCGCGTTTAGACCGCGGTGCGGAAGCGTAGGACCGTTGCGACAGGTCGTCAAACGTTTCGGGATGTCACGTGTAAGGCTGTTAGTTGACAGCATAAGAACGCTTGTTCTACGATACGAACAGACGTTCTAATACGACCCCGTGAAATTGCACCCGGTTCCATCAGTCGCAAACCAACAGTGTCCGGCGATGCTAAGACACTGGTTCGCCCGGGCCAACCAATTGACCAGATTAAGAGGAACAAGACATGACGACACTAGCAACCCGACCTTCTGCTATCACTACACCAAAGGATTCCGGGCCGTCTGTTTCCACCGCTCCAATTAATGTATCCAGCGAATTTGCACCATCGCTCAACGGAGCAGAAGAGTTTTCCCGTGCTGTGCTTGACAGTGTCGTTAGCAAGCGCGGGGAGACTTTATCAATCTCGGTACGCTCCGACGCAGAAACAATCGACATATCGACGCGCCTCGAACTTCTACTCATGACCGTAGGAATGAACGCCGGATCGGTATCCGCCCGTGTAAGCCCTTCTTTTATGAATCACACATACCCGGCAATGCGTTCTCTCACACAGGCGCTCGATATCGCCGGATTTTCCGGCATGTGGACTCCGGTCGGCGGTCGGAATATCCGGCTGATGGAATCCTGGCAGATGTTCGTAAGCGTTGACGCCCCTTCAGCCATCAGCGTTCCAGGCCAGCCGATAAGGCCGGACACGCTCCTGGAGGTTGTCTCCGCTGACCAGATCCCGACGGATTGGTTTCGAACACGTGTCGCTCCTAGGTCTTCTGCAAAGGGCCTAACGACCGTCTACTACGGCTCATCCACAAGGCCCACCGACGGGAATGAATCCCTCTTTGACCGCGTGAGGCGCTCGAATCTCACCAAAGAATGGCGTGACGGTATGCGCCGGCACTTTGAGACGGCCAACAGTGCGAAAGCCGTAACCGCCAGCTAGCGATTCGGGTCACAACCCATTCATATTTCCAGCCCCGTTGACTTAGAAGAGGCCACGCCATGACCACGATCAGACTTGTCCGCGCAGACACCCTACCCGAAAATATTAATTACAAAGATGATGGCTGCGAAGTTTCATATTCGTGCTTGGTTTGTCCTCTCCCGATCTGCAAATTCGACGACCCAGGCTGGCTGCAACGCGAAAGTCGGCAGAGTCGTGACGAAGCCATGGTCATCGCCCGGAGATTCGAGAGTCTCTCGGTTTCCCAGATCGCGGAGCGGTTTGAGGTCAGCACCCGAACAGTGCACCGTGTTCTGAAACAGGAACGGGAAGGAACGAGACAGTTACCTGATTCAGAGCTACGACCGATGCTCTCAGTCTTGACCCTCCGGACACAATCAGGGTTCAAGTCTCCTCAACCACTCCCACGTATCTGGCCGCCGGTGGCGGACACAGAATGCGACCCGATTCTCGTCAAAACCGCGTAGTCCATCCGGAGTCTGAGCGGACTTTAGCCGCCTGACAAAGTTCCTGCGTTAACCAGGTGTCTCGAACACCCGCTCTTCTTTGCCAGCGCCGACTCGCACCCGGTCACCGGTTGCCTGGTAGACAACGCGTTCTGCGATATTTGTCGCTCTGTCAGCGATGCGCTCAACGTTGTGAGCGGCCCAAAGAAGATAAGTGCCACGCTCTACGTTGGCTGGATCGGCCTTCATCAGTGACAGCAGATCAACGCGAACCTTTCGGTACAGGTCATCCACCTCATCGTCATCGGGTCCGATCGCAAGAGCTTCTTCTCTTGCGGCGATTTCGTTCCGTGTAAGAAATGCGTCAAGACTCTGCTTGAGCATATGAACGGCCCGCTCACCCATCGCAGGAATGTCGACCAGCTCCTTCAGCGGTGGCTCCGGGCCCATCATCAGGCTGATCTTGGCAATGCCCTCGGCGTAGTCTCCCATCCGTTCCAGTTCGCCCGCTATGTGGAGCGCGCTGATAATCCGTCGAAGATCACTCGCCACCGGCGCTTCCCGCCGGATCAGATCCGTACAGGCGTCCTCGACAAGATGGCGCTTGTCGTCAATCAAATCATCGTCCTGGATGACCTTCTCGGAAAGTACAAGATCGCGGTTTTTGATCGCGTTCAGTGCATTGAAGATCGAACTTTCAACAAGGGCGCCAAGCAACACAAGCTCTGCTTCGAGCTGCTGAAGATCATGGTCAAATTCTTCTCTTGCCATGGCATGCCTCGGAAATCCACGTTCGGGCGGGTCGCTCAGACAACCATCATTCAGGTCAAAAGACCAACAGGAGAGCGGCGGCGGAACGAAGATGAAGTAGGGAAGTATAACAGCGGACGGGCTGGAGTCCTGACGCAAAGCTATTCCGAATTTACTCTCCATAAGGTGGGTCAGACGTTTGAAATATGAATCAACACGGCAATGGGCGGGGCCCTTGTTACGAATTCTGTCGCTTACAACGGCCCACAGTCGTAGAATTAACGCCTGCATTCCAGGCTAAGCGATCGTAAATACGCGTCACCATAACGACCAACGTTACGCGGCGACGAACGATTTCCGTACTTTTCAAAAATTCCGCCGAACGCACAAGACAACTGCAGTACCACCCAGAACCTCGTCGCTCTTCCATCAGCGACCAGAGTTTCCGTCAGGCATGAAGGACTTCCCAGACCGTGACACTTGGTAATTAAGGTCGTCCAGCGATCGCCACAGTTGCCTTGCGCGGAACGGCGGCTGGCCCATCTGTGACACTTGGTAATTAAGGTCGTCCTCACTCACATCAAGGATGGACG
>JAAZYK010000153.1:0-4260 GCA_014239685.1 Dehalococcoidia bacterium
AGTTGCCATGTATTCCTCGACTTAATCATCATACGGGGGAAACCAGAAATCGCCCGGAACTTCTACTGTGTAGATAATGTTACCTAACCGTAATTAGGGCCTTTCCCGTATAGGCCGGAGCATCGTACACCCCACTTTGATCTAGATCCGAATAGATCAAACACCCAAATTTGCCTCAGGGACTTGCCTCGCGCGCATTTAACGTCCACTCTATGGTGGCCCCGTGCTGGTTCGGGTCGTTTCTGGCATCTTGAGATGTGTTTCGGTCCGGAATTGTCGCGTCGGCCTCCCAACGTTAACCAACGGCAGGATATTCTGCCAAACCTCGTATCGGCATGATCGGGAATACTCAGGAGAGAATCTATGGCAGGGACGAACGGCAGTTCAAGCGCGACGGTAACGAACCTCTCTCTTTCGCGTTCCGCTACGGAAACCGTGATTGATCTCCCGGACTTCGACCGAGGACGTCTTGAAGACATTGGGTTCCTGACGGCGATGACCTTGACCGTCATGTGCAACTACGCACAAACCGGCCATTTTGGAGGTCCGCTCGCGTACACGCCTTACACAGTGGCTGCCCACCTAATTGGTCCGGAACTCGGCGGTCTTCGATACGACTACCGCCGTCCCAAGCATCCGTTCTCCGACCGATTCATGCTGGCCGGTGGACACAACGCCCCGGTGTTGTACGCGCTCTGGATGATCCAGGGTGAGGCGTTGGCCCGCAAAGAGGCGGCAACCGGCGATAGTCGATACCACGCCGATCCCAATGTAGCGATGCTTCCTATCGACGCGCTTGGTTTCCGTCGCGGCGCAGGCGCGCTGAGCACCATGCTGCGTGAACACAACCTTGAAGACCACGCCCTCATGGGCCAGGCAGGCCTACGCGGGATTCGCGCACTCTCAGGCCATGCCGAGACCACGGACCTTACAAACGACGTGAACGGTGGACCTTCGGGTGTGGGAATCGCGACTATGGCCGGTAAAGCCGCGTTCTGGGACATGGTGGGCGCCCCAGACTCTCTCAAGATTATGGCGATCGAGGGGGAGTTCGCCCTGACGTCCGGCCACTCACAGGAACTCAAGACGCAGGCAGTGGCACAGCAGGTCGGCAAACGACTTCGCCTCCTGTTGTCCTTCAATAACGCCGGCATCGACGATGAGCTGGTCGGCAGCGTCATCAAGTCCCAGTACGACGGTTACCGTATCGAGGACCAATGGTCTTCCTACGGTTGGAACGTGCTATCGGTACAGGACGCCAACAAATACAACCAGGTCGTCGGCGCATTCAAGACGATGGAAGACTGGGACCCGGACGACGACCGCCCGATGATCCTAGTCGGACCGACCGTGAAAGGCTGGTGGCCCGGGGCGGAGAATGGCCTGGTCGGAAGCGAGAACCAGATCATCGATCACGCAAGCCACCCATGGGGCTTCCCGATGAACGGCGACTACTTCCAGGCTCTGGCATCGACATTTGAGAATAAGTACGGCGTCGAGTTCCACGGGATCCACGACGGGCCACCCGCGGACGAGCGGGAGCGCCTGATCCAACTCAAAGCCAATATGGATGTTTGTATGTCCGTGTTGGAACAAAACGGCCTTGGCGATTGGCTTGCGGAGCGAATGGTCGAGATCGGAGAATCCGTCGACGATAATCTACCTCTGAAGACCGACAACAGGGCAGATCCGTTCCAAGACACAAGGCTCGCGGTCGACAGCCTCCCGCGAGAAGCCCAGACCGTTACAGCCAAGAACCCTTTCTCTGGCGAGGAGAAAGAGGTCGCTATCAAGCTCTACGAGGAGCCGGGCAATGTCCGCGGCACACGACGAGCAATCTCCGAGATCATCAAATGGATGAACTACGTCACCGAGAACAAGTTCATCATTGCAGCGGCCGACCTTGCTGAATCGATCAACGTTGAAGGTGGGTCGATCTGGGGTCACTTTGATCCCGTTACCAACCCGGCCGGTTCACGACTCAAGGCTGCCATTCAAGAAGCTGGAAACGCCTCCACTGCTATAGGACTGGTAAGTCAGTCGGCGTCGCTCGACCCGGACAAGCACGCAGGCGTTTGGGCCATCAGTGGCACGTACGGAGCATTTACTCCTCTGATGTACCTCCCGGCGCGTGTCTGGAGCCAGCAAGCCCAAGACAGCCCATTCCGGGTTGGCGTGCTCAACATCCTTGCCGGTCACTCCGGCCCGGAGACTGCGGCGGACGCTCGTACTCACTTCGGAATCTTCTCACCACAGGTGTGGGATCTCTTCCCCCGGGGCCAGGTGATTCGCTTGAGCTTCTGGGATTACAACGATGTGGCCCCGGGCTACTTTGCAGCGGCAGAGATCGCAGCACGTGACCCAAAGGTCAACATAATCGTTCTCGAGGTCGCACGGCCTGACTTCGCAGTTGCAGATCGGTCCACATTTGCGGACACCGACATCAACGCCGCCGCCAAGGGTCTTTACGTGATCCGGGACTTCGACCCATCGAAACCCAAGGGCGGATATGTACTCGTGCAGGGATCTTCCTCCACGGTGAACCTGGTTTCGGTCCTCTCCAGACTCGAAGAGGCCGGGGTGAACGTGAAGGTGATCGCATCGATCAGCGAAGCGTTGTTTGACCGTCAACCTGAGTCTTACAGGAACTCCGTGCTTCCTCCGGAGTCGCTCTACGACACGATGGTTGTCAGCACGGGCACGCATCGCGTGTGGCCCGTGAAAAATCTCGGCCCTTTAACCGACAAATACTCTTTGGTGTCGGACCACAGTGACGAATGGCTGACCGGTGGTAGTGAGTCTGACGTTATTGCAGAGGCGCACCTGGACCCTGAATCGATCTTTGCAGGCGTCAAACGGTTTGCGGATGAGCGCGGGCAACGTCTATCCGGACAGGCTGACGCACTTAACGCTCTAGCCGATTAATAATCTGAAACACATCAGGCCGCAACGCCAAGGACAAAGCGCTGTGGCCTGATGGTGTTTTACGGTCGCGTCTGACATAACTGGCGATAGCCGTAAAACTCGTGGGAGGAATTCCAATTGACTGACGTACTTATCGAAGAAAACGTCCCTGTTGGCAATTCCGGCCTTCTGGTCGACGTGTTTCGTCCGGCGAGGACCGATGGACTCGCTCCTGCCCTGCTGTTCCTGCCTGGTGGTTCCTGGCGTACAAAGAACCGTGGGGACATGAAAGACCGCTACGGGATCAAGATGGCAGAGCGCGGCGTGGTATGCATCGCTGGCGAGTACCGTGTGATGACTGAGGCTCCGTGGCCGGCGCCTCTCCAGGATGTGAAGACGATAATCCGGTGGATGCGCAAATCGGCCGACCGGCTGGGCGTAGACCCGGACCAGATCAGCGCCGGCGGGAGCTCGGCAGGCGGGCATCTGGCGCTTCTGGCCGCTGGCACACCGAACGCTTCCGACCTTGAGCCGCCCTATTTCAAAGACGTCAGCAGCGCTCTCGCGACCGCGATCGGTGTCTACCCGGTGGTGGACCTACTCGCCACAGCGGAAAAGAACGATCTGTCCCAACTGTTCCCGGGCGGCGTGACAGAAGTAGCTCTTCTCGACGCCAGCCCGATCTCATACGCCAATCCCGATTTCCCGCCGACACTACTTGTGCACGGAACAGGTGATGTCCGCGTCGACTATCGGCACACTGTCCGAATGTTCGATGCATTGGATGCCGCGGGTGTGTCCGTTGACCTCCAGTTGTACTCCGGGCAAGACCACGTGTTTGACCGGGAAGATATGTACAGCGCCCCCATCGCCGATTCGATGGCGTTGTTCCTCAAGAGGTACGCCCGGGCGGCAGTAGTCACAGCCGCGGACTAGGTTAGGCCTCCATTACGGACTAGA
This sequence comes from Dehalococcoidia bacterium, assembly GCA_014239685.1. Taxonomy (GTDB): domain Bacteria; phylum Chloroflexota; class Dehalococcoidia; order Lucifugimonadales; family Lucifugimonadaceae. Next base: position 3,865 of record JAAZYK010000153.1, read on the forward strand.
ATCTCTGACACCCCTCATATACATTAGGTGCAAGCCTAATCAGATTAGTTAAAGGACGTACTCAACGGATGGGTCTTCAATTCGGAGTTTTCGACCACATTGAGCCAGAAGAAGGTAAGCCCCTTACGGAGACGTATGAGAACCGCCTAAAACAGATCGAATATATGGATCGTGCCGGTTTTTACTGTTACCACCTCGCCGAACATCACACTCCGGCCATTCACAGCCTCGCCCCATCCCAGAACGTATTCCTAGCTGCCGCTTCTCAAAGAACGACAAACATCCATCTAGCACCCTGTGTTTACGTCCTTCCACTGCACCACCCACTCAGGTTGATCGAAGAAATCAGCATGGTGGATACCCTTTCCAACGGAAGAATGGAGATAGGTGTAGGAC
>JAAZYK010000153.1:4270-4651 GCA_014239685.1 Dehalococcoidia bacterium
GTCCAACTACGAGCGTTACCAGGAGACACTAGCGGTAATCCAGAACGGGCTGTCGAATGACCGCCTGAATTTCCAAGGAAGTGTTTACAACTTCGACGACCTTCCGATGTTCATGCATTCGGTCCAGAAACCATACCCACCAATGTGGTACATGCGGAATGCGGAAACCGCTGCGATTAACGGTATGAACACGATCATCGTCGGGTCACTGGACAGCATCGGACCAGAGGCAAAGCGATACAAAGAGAAGTGGGAGGAGCACCAGGGCAAGGGAGCTCTCACGATCCACGGAAAAGAGCCGAAGATCGGTCTGACTGTTCATATGGTCCTGGCCGAAACAGACGAAGAAGCCATTGCTATCGCCACACCGGCCTGGGAGCA
>JAAZYK010000154.1 GCA_014239685.1 Dehalococcoidia bacterium
ATAACCCCGGCATCACGCAGCTTCAATACGCCGTACGAAAACAGCGGCTTGGTAATGGACGCGGCCTCGAAAACGGTGTCCGTGGTGATTGGTCGTCCCGTCGAAAGGTCGGCGGTCCCGTAAGCTCCCGCCCACGCCACATCACCGTCCCGTATGAGCGCGATTGACGCACCTGCGACGCCGGTCTCGGCTAGCGCTTTCGGCACATGTTCGTCCATGTGTGAGCCGATGGATTCTACCGAGTGGCCGTTATGTTCCGGTGTGATCAATCTATCGTCGTTCCAATCGTGTACAAGCGTGTATCGGTCATCGTCACTGCGCCTCCCACAGACACCGCCCCGTCGTCGTGCAGTCGGGTCCTTAATAGAGACCCGACGCCCTGACGGACCGTCACCTCTCGTCCGATGCGAGCGGCAAATGCTACTGCCCCAGAGCCAGTGGCTTCGTCCTCATCGATACCAGCTACATCTCCAGGAATAAAAACCCTTGCCCGTACGCGATTCTCCGATTCGTTATCCCACGCCCAGCAGTAAGCAAAACCGATTCCGTCCGGTGCACCCTTGAGGCCATCAATCTGCGCAGGAGTGTCGTACTGCAAAAATTCCATTGCTGGACACCATTCCGGGCGACCCGTAATCCATATTTGATCTCCTTCAAACCCCACCGGCACAATTCCAGCAGGCGGCCTGAGCTCGGATACTTCATGACCCTGTCGCCGTAACAGCCAAGCAGTTCCCACCAGCGGATGCCCCGCAAATGGCAACTCGGACATTGGCGTATATATCTCGAGCACGCCGCTGCAGATGTCATCTACGAAAACGGTCTCAGAGAAGTTAAGGTCTGACGCCACAAATTGTCGTTGCTCTGAAGAGAAACCACTAGCGTCAAGAAAAATACCGAGCGGGTTTCCCCCTCGTCCATCTTGGCCGACGAAGACCTTCACTTCGTGGAGAGTGGTCATCGTTTGTTCCTGTCCGATCGCATTAAGGGATGGATAGACACTCTGAAATCATACCCGGGAATATCGTTTGGAAGGGCCATATCTCAACCGTCTGCGTGCTAAACTCCGGCACTCCTGTAACGTATCTGAAATCGCAATCAAGACGGATATGAGCGCCGTCTGAGGAGCCTCACTTGGTCGACCTTCAGTACTTCCCCCTCCCCGGAGCCTCAATCGACGAGATCGACACTCCCGCCATCATCGTGGACCTGGATGTCGCAGAGGCCAACATCAAGCGACTTCAGGATTTTGGCGATGCTAACGGGACGGCCATTCGTCCACACTCCAAGACACACAAGAGTCCTGTCTTCGCACGGAAGCAGATCGAGGCCGGTGCCATCGGTATTTGCTGCGCCAAGGTCGGCGAGGCGGAGGCGATGGTCGCGGGTGGCGTGAAGAACATTCTGATCCCAAATCAGGTTGTCGGCGACAGCAAGATTAAGCGTGTTATAGCGCTGGCATCAGAGGCGAACATCGTTGTCGCCGCGGACGATGCCGGCAACGTCGAACAGCTTTCTGCTGCGGCAAGCGGCGTGGGTAAAGAGATCGGCGTGATCGTTGAGGTCAACGTCGGTATGAACCGCTGCGGCACCGAGCCAGGTGAAGACACAACAGCCCTGGCTCGAATAATCACGAACTCACCCGGACTCCGGTTCGACGGGGTTATGGGATATGAGGGTCACACAGTCGCCATCAGGGACGAGTCTGAGCGACGGGCAAACGCCGAAGGGGCGATGGCCAACCTTATTTCTGCTGTCGAAAATATCGAAGCTGCCGGAATGCCGGTAAACGTTGTCAGCGCTGCCGGAACTGGTACCTACAACATCACCGGGAAGATGGACCGCATCACAGACTTGCAGTGCGGCTCATACATCTTCATGGACGGCGATTACATGGAAGTTTTTGAGGACTTCAAGCCGGCTCTTACCGTCCTGGCGACTGTTATATCTCGACCAACCTCAGACAGGGCAGTGCTCGATACCGGAATGAAGTCCATGTCGATCGACCGCGGTTTGCCGATGGTGGTGGATCAGCCGGGAGCGACGTACGAAAAAATCTCCGAAGAGCACGGGATCATGTCGGTCGAGGGCGATGCCCAAAGGCTGAAGGTTGGCGACAAGGTCCAGCTCCGTCCGATGCACGGTGATACCACGATAAACCTGCACTCTCACTACTTCGGAATCCGCAAAAACAAGTTGGATTCAATCGTCGAGATCGCCGGGCGGGGCCGCTTCCGGTAGATACTGGCGGTACCCGATGGGAGCGAAAGGGCACTAATGGACCACATCAAACGCGGGATCGTCCGGGGCATTATCGCCAGCCTGGTACTACTTGCTGTTGTCGGTATTGTTGTCGGCCTCTTGATCGGAATCGTGGTCGGATTTATTGGCGGCGTGATCGGCGCGATATTCGGCTTCTTTTTCTTGCTGATTAGCCCATTCCGACGGCGTTAATGACGGTTGTGGTAACCATTTCTCTGGCGGGAGCCACAGAGAGTCTCCATTGCTGAGTTACAGCAACGAAAAATAAAGGCTCGTTATGCATGGAAAAAACGGGCGTTTGCTCTCGCCACATTAGACGGTAGGCCGGGGATCTAATCCCAGTAACTGAAGGCGCGCTCCGCAATTTGATTGACGCCTCGAGTTTTACCAGCCTTCTCCTCGACTGGTACAGGGCCTGACGTAGGAACTAGTCGGTGGGCCGGTCGCGTACTGCGTCTAAGGCGGCCAAGCCAAGGTTTAGGACGTCTTCCGGGGGGACTTCTTTCCGACCGTTTGGAGCAGACCGACTTGTACTCGTTTCGAGATCTGACCGGGTAAACCAGTGCCAGCCGGGTACGGGCTGTCGGTCCGAGCGGGCCGGAACCGTGAAGTAAATGAAATCGATGTGTTTGTGCGGCCCATCGACCGGGTCCTGGATATCCTCGATCATGATCGAGTGCGGTACGGGAACGTGCGGCAGTGACGTCACCGTAGGGGCCGGGTAAGTCGGCACAATTTCCACCTCCAGGCCTGTTTCTTCCAGCGCCTCGCGCACGGCCGCCTGTAACGGGTCTTCGTTCGCTTCTACATGCCCTCCGGGAGGTAGCCACGCCTGCACTTTGGCATGCCAGTGCAGTAGCACGGCGTCGTTTCGGACCACAAACGTCGTCGAGGTGAAGTGCCTGATTGTTGGTTTCTCGTTCATTTAAAGAAGGTAGCTTGGGAAAACTGCGCTGGGAAGTTAAAAAGTTCCGGAAATGAAAGTGGGGCCACCCGGCTGGGAGATAAATCCCTGCCGGGTGGCCCCACTCATGGAGGCAATCTGCCTACTTGGGCGCCCTAAAGCAGACTGCCCCCGTTGGTACTATCAGACATTAAATCGACCACCTCCTTCTTTTATTCAAGTAATGCAGGTCACCCGTGTGTGCGAGCTACTGCGCAGAACTCTTGTCCCGCTAGGCTGAGTATACCGCAGCCCGTCCGTAACGCTACCCATGCGACTGCTGGCCGATTTACGGCCATGCCCACGGGGCTCACCGGAGGCCCATGGTAGGGGCAAATCTCACTTGACCGGCGGGTTTGCCGCCTCTGCTCGTCGTCGCAGAATTCCGAATGCCAGACACTCCTTCCATCACACGACAGCTCCCGTACTGAGAAATGTCCGGCTAAATTCCGAGCTTAGGAAATACCTCAGGGTTTACGACGACTGTCGGCCGCTCTCCACGTAGTGCCCGGGCAGCTTCTTCTCCGGCTCGACGACAGATGGTGGCCCAACCGATCTCAGACGAACCGGCGATGTGTGGCGTAACTATGACGTCTTCTCTGTGCAACAGTGGATTGTCCGGGTCTGGCGGCTCTTTCTCGAACACGTCAAGCGCGGCTCCCGCGATCTTGTTGCCGTTAAGCGCATCCAGTAGTGCCGTTTCGTCGACGACCGGGCCACGGGAGGTATTGATGAGGTAGGAATCTGGCTTCATGAGCGCTAGCGTAGCGGCGTTCACGATATGGTGGGTTTGCGGATTAAGTGGCGTGTGGAGGGAGATGTAGTCCGACTCGGAAAAGATCGTATTCACGTCATCCACGAACTCGACGTCGTACTCGATTGCCAGCCACGGGCCAACGTATGGGTCGTACACCAGCACATTCATCCCCAGTGCCCTCCCCTTCCGCGCCGTGGCACGCCCGATGTTGCCCATGCCGATGATGCCGAGCGTCTCGCCGTAGATGCGACGAGCGACAGATCGAGAGTCGTTGCCAATCCACCGACCCTCGGTCATCGCCCTATCTTTACGTTTTAGATCACGTGCACAGGCAAGAATCAGGGCCAGCGCATGGTTGGAAACCTCTTCGCTGGTCGCCCCCGCAATGTTGGTTACCATCACCCCGTTTTCGCTGGCGGCCTCAAGGTCAACGGTGTCGTAGCCGTGGCCGTATCGCACCATGAGCTTGCAATTAGGCATCTGCTCAAACATCTCCCGCGGGATGTCGAAGTGGTAGTTCAAAACCACCGTGGCCTCTTTTATCGCCTCAAACACCTCTCCCGCCGAAGAAACCGAGGCAGAAATCAATTCGCAATCAATCCCCTCGAGTGCGGTACGTTCCTCA
>JAAZYK010000155.1 GCA_014239685.1 Dehalococcoidia bacterium
CGGCCCCGGGTAACTCAAGCCGGGCCCGGAAATGCAACCGCTCTTCGTCTGCTTTCGCGTCGGATATGCCGGTCACCGCGGCCCGCGTTGCGAAAACGGCGTCAAAGTCGCCCCAAGTGAAATTTCGGATATCGGTTACGTCGCTCAAAAAGGCTCCTGTCACGTTGGCCAAATATGGGCAAAATAAGTCGTTCACGGTTATTACGATAAGCCGGCAGGATACCACTGGCCGAGTATCACAAGACGATTACACCCAAGCCGGAACCAAGTGCGGTTGCTGTATTCAACCCTTCAAGAGCCTGAGCGTTGTCGTTCGCTTCAGGGCATTAACATTGACGTTGCCGAAAAGACGTTGCGTCCAGCTTGCCCGACAGCTTCGGATTACGAAATTCGTTGACGGCACTTACAGCGTGCCGATAGAATTACCTTATACACGCTTTGACGGGGAGTAGTACTGATCAAGCGGGCTGAGCCGATGGTTGTGTGAATCGGTGCCCGACAATCGGGAACTCGCCCCTGAGCTTCTGACCTGAACGTCTCGATCATCGATGAGATCAACAGGGTCGGACGGAAGCCTCCGTTAACGGCATTGAGTGGTCTTGATTGGTGTTCACACCAGCGGGGCAATGAAGGTGGTACCGCGGGAGTAAGTCTCGTCCTTTGAAGGGGCGGGGCTTTTTTTGTGTGAATTCTGATTCCGGGATGTTCACAACTCCCCCTCCATGCTTTGTGCGGTTTGGCCCCATCTCCCACCAAGGGAGATGGGATTAAGACCGGGTCCGGAAGACCCGGAAGACAGGTAAAGATGATTAAGACAGGTGGCCAGATAGTCTGTGAGGCTCTCGTTCGCGAAGGCGTGGACGTGATATTCGGGCTCCCGGGCGGAGCGATTTTGCCGCTCTATTCAACGCTCGGAAGTTATCCGGAACTGCGCCACGTACTCGTACGCCACGAAGAAGGCGCCAGTCTGGCTGCCGACGGCTACGCACGCGCGTCCGGTAAGGTCGGCGTCTGCATGGCGACATCCGGCCCCGGCGCGACCAACCTCATTACGGGACTGGCCACGGCGATGATGGATTCCGCCCCGATCGTTGCGATCACCGGGCAGGTTAACCGTGGGGCGATCGGCAGCGATGCCTTTCAGGAGACAGACATTACCGGTGCTACCCTTCCGGTCACCAAACATAACTACCTTGTGATGGACACGCGGGATCTTGCGGCCACCATCAAAGAAGCGTTCCATATCGCCCGTACCGGTCGTCCCGGTCCAGTCCTTATCGACATACCACGCGATGTCCAGGCAGCGGAGATCGAGTTCGATGAGGCCGAGTACGATAAGCCAGTCTCGTTACGCGGCTACAACCCTCCGACCACGGCAGACGAGGACGAAGTGGCCGCCGCCGCAAAACTGATCAATGAAGCGGAACGGCCGGTGATTCTGGCCGGACATGGCGTCATCATCTCGCGTGCATTTAACGAACTCCGTGAGCTGGCGGAGAACGCCCAGATCCCGGTCATCACAACACTTCTAGGGATCAGTGCATTCCCGGAAGACCATGTGCTCAGCACTGGCTTCCCAGGCATGCACGGCATGGCTTACTCAAGCCTCGCGCTGGATCAGGCGGATCTCATCGTCAACATCGGAGCCCGCTTCGACGACCGAATCACAGGCGACACCAAACGCTTCGCCATTAACTCGAAAAAAATTCACATCGATATCGATCCAGCGGAAATCGGCAAGAACATTAAGGTTGAAGCGCCGGTTTTGGGCGACGTGCGTGCCGTTCTCAACCAGTTGAACGCGAAGGTTACCCGGACAACACACACCGAGTGGGTCCAGCACATCGAACATCTGAAAGCCGAACATCCATCGCTCAGAATTCGTGAGTCCGATGATTTGCTCGGGCAGCAGGTAGTTAAGGCGATATCAGACGCCACGAAAGGCGATGCCCTCGTGGTCACCGGCGTTGGCCAACATCAGATGTGGGCGGCACAACACTATCAGTTTAAGAACGCCAACTCATGGTTCACATCCGGTGGTCTCGGCACGATGGGTTACGAGGTCCCTGCGGCCATGGGAGCTCAGTTCGCGCATCCGGATAAAGAGGTCTGGACGTTTGCCGGAGACGGCGGCATTCAGATGACACTGTCCGAGTTTGCAACCATCGCTGAAAACAAGCTGCCGGTGAAGATCGCCATCCTGAACAACAACATGCTCGGGATGATCACCCAGTGGCAGGACATGGTGTTCAACAAGAATTTCTACGCAAACAGCTACACCGGAAATCCAGACTTCGTGAAGCTTGCCGAGGCGTACGGCATAAAGGGAATCAGAGTTACCAGCGAAAACGAACTTGATGGAGCCATTCAGGAAGCACGCGACCATCCGGGACCGGTCGTGCTCGATTTCGTGATACGGGCAGAGGAGAACGTTTTCCCGATGATTCCGTCCGGCCAGTCCGTGGAGCAGTTGATCGAGGAGAGCCTCTGATGGCGGAGATCATGATCAACGGACTGGCGCGCCGCACGTTGGTGGCGCTGGTCGAGAACAAACCCGGCGTTTTGGCACGTATCGCGAGTCTGTTCCGTCGGCGCGGCATAAACATAGCCAGTCTGGCGGTCGGCGCATCCGAGCACATGGACCTGTCCCGTATGACGTTCGTCGCCGAGGGTGATCCCTCCACGGTGGGACACATCGCAAAGCACCTGGACAAGTTGATAGAGGTGGTCGAGGTCTCGGACATAACCGACAACAACGTCGTATGGCGTGAGCTGGCAATGGTCCGCGTTCGTGCGACGCAGGAAAGCAGGGCGCGCGTTATCCAACTGGCTAACATCTTCCGCGTAAGCATCGTAGATGTCGGCGCAGAGGCCGTGACGATGGAGATCACGGGAGATACATCCAAGATCGACTCCATGATTACGCTGATGCAAGAGTTCGGCGTAGAGCAGGTCATGCGTACCGGCCGTGTTGCCATGTTGCGGTCAGCGCTGTCACAGGGCGGTGAGGACGGCGAGTATGGCGATCAGAATCAGATATCGAGCAACATCAACACTCTTGAGGGCTTTGACTCCGGCAGCGTTTAGCGCAGCTAAAATGATTCGAACATCACGTAATTAAACACAGCGGCGTGACAACGCCAAAAGGAATCTGGATGGCGACTCTCTATTACGACAAGGACATCGACACGACACCTCTGAAGGAGTCGAAGATCGCAATCCTCGGTTACGGAAGCCAGGGTCACGCGCACGCGCAAAACCTCAAGGACAGCGGTTTTAACGTGATCGTCGGGTTATACGAAGGCTCAAAATCCAAGGCCAAGGCTGAGGAAGACGGGCTGGAAGTGATGACCGTTGCGGATGCTGCAAAGGCGGCAGACGTGGTGATGTTCTGCCTGCCGGACACGACCGTGGCAGAGGTGTACAAAAACGAGGTCGCAGACAATCTGGAAGAGGGCAACATGCTGATGTTCGCCCACGGCTTCGTCATCCACTACGAACAGGTCAAGCCACCAGAGGGCGTGGACATCACGATGATCGCCCCCAAGGCCCCCGGCCACCGCGTGCGTGCGGTCTACGAACGTGGCCTCGGCGTTCCGTCCCTGATCGCCGTCCACCAGGACGCAACCGGCAGCGCACACGCACGTGCGCTGGCTTACGGTGCTGGAATCGGCAGCGGCCGCGCCGGAATCCTTGAGACGACCTTCAAAGAGGAGACCGAGACCGATCTCTTCGGTGAGCAGGCCGTTCTATGCGGCGGAGTCACGTCCCTTATCAAGGCTGGTTTCGAGGTACTAACGGAAGCGGGGTACCAACCGGAGTCGGCCTACTTTGAAGTTCTCCACGAGTTGAAATTAATCGTGGACCTCATCTACACCGGCGGCCTTGAAGGAATGCGCGACTCCATCAGCACGACTGCGGAGTACGGCGACTACACACGAGGACCGGAAATCATCGGCCCAGAGGTCAAGGAAAACATGCAAGAAGTTCTCAGGCAGATCCAGTCCGGCGAGTTCGCACGGGAATGGATTGCGGAGAACGACGAAGGCCTGCACCGTTACAAGGCGCTGCAGGAAGCAGACGTATCTCACCCGGTTGAAGAGATCGGCCGTGAGCTGCGCAGCATGATGCCCTGGCTGGAGTCGACAACCTAAACCCCACAAGTTGCGCCGCATTCCTCGAGAACTTCAGGGTTCTAAGAAAAACGAGCCTCAAGGCAGCCCTCTGAGGCTCTCGACGAGGCGGAGATAAGCAACAATACGGGCGGGAGTTCAAAAATGGCAGAATCCGACGTAGCGACCAACGACAAAGTAATAATTTTTGACACTACCCTCAGGGATGGTGAGCAGTCCGCAGGCGCGGGCCTGACGCCGGACGAGAAGTTTCGGATTGCCAAACAACTCCAGAAACTTGGCGTCGACGTGATCGAGGCCGGGTTTGCCGCAAGCTCCCCCGGAGATTTCGAAGCCGTTCAACGGATCGCACGCGAGATCGACGGCCCGGTCATATGCTCGCTCGCA
>JAAZYK010000156.1 GCA_014239685.1 Dehalococcoidia bacterium
CGGTCACGGAAGTCGTCACCGGCATCGCTTCGACCACGGGCACTGTTACGGGATTGACCGCTGATATGGCGTACGTTTGCAACGTCAAACAACAATCCGGTTCTACTCTCCCGGCTTCTGGTGTAGCGGCTGCCTCTTTAACGACACCATTGAACGCTGCGACGACATTGGATTCGGCTGTTGCCAACTTTACGACAGCCAATGTACCGGTGGCCGGCACAGTACAGCTATCCGTTGACTCTCTCGCCGCGGACACCGCCAAAACAGAACTTGCCAGTGGCGTCACCGTGGCCTGGACCACACAGGCCGGAACCGGAACCGGTGCGCTTAGTGATGCTAGCGGGGCATCCACAACTTACACGGCTTCCACAGCAGGTACGGCGCAAGTCACGGTGACCGTGACGCAAACCGCTTCAAATATCGTCAAGACCGACACCGTGGCTATTTCGAACTTCACGGTTGCCGCTGACCCAGTTCCCGCGGCACTTGTCGATCCGGCTGCAGCAGACATTCCAGACCTACCTGATATCAGCAGTTTCGATGCAGGAACCGCCGAATCTGTAGTGCTCAAGCCTTCATCAGCAGCCACCAGCCTTTCGGTAGTGGATGCGGGTGACTCGAATGTGTCAGGTTCGGTGAACTTTGGGGCCGGGGCAATTCCGACCAATACCAGTGTTGGCGTCCTTACCAGCATAAGTTCAGCCGGGAGTGGCACAGCGGCTATGCCATCTGGAGTGACTTCAGTTGGCTCCTCGATCATGTCGATCGCGGTGACCGACAAAGACGGCGTCGCAGTCGGTAGTAGCTACCGCCTGAATTCAGACGCAACAGTTTCGATGCAGCTGCCTCTGAGCACAGTGACAGCTGCGGGAGCGGATACACAGGGCATCTCGATTTACAAGGCGGCTACCGAAGCTGGCCCCTGGACGAAACTCTCCAGCACCGTTACTAATGTGGACGGGGTGGTGGGAGTTACCGGTCAGGTAAGATCATTCTCAGTCTTCAGGATCGGTTTCGAAGGCCGAGGAGAGGTTGTCGCTGAGGCCGTTCTGCCATCTGCCGGTGATGCAGCCCCGACTACAACGCAGGCGCTCCTCGTAACGGGGTTGGGTCTGTTGTTGATGGTAGGTGGTGGTGCCTACGTACGCCGACAGCGAAGGGCGAACGAAACGGCTTAAACGTTGACGCAGGGCGTCGACAGTGAATAGATCATGGAAAAGGGGGCGCGGTTTATCCGGGCCCCCTTTTCATTTGCACCCACATCTCTGTATCTGGGAATGTATCCGGCAATCGTTATGCCCCCACGATTCCAAGACTCACGGATGACCACATGAAGATTGAATCGGCGCCACGGCTAGGAATTTGGCCCGGTGCTGTGTACAGGCACCGCGTGGGTCTGATCGCACTGACGATTGCCTCGTTAACATTCCTTCTCTACCTGTTAACACTCGCCCCTGGCCTGACATGGCGCAACTCCGCTTCAGACGGCGGAGATCTCCTCACCGCCGCGTTCACGTGGGGGATTCCGCACCCGACCGGATATCCGACTTACCTGATTTTGTTACGAGGGTTCTCGTCTATCATCCCAACGGGCAGTGTCGCTCTACACGGGAATCTTTTTTCAGCGATTACTGCATCGGCCGCCATCGGGCTGTTGTTCATGGCAACGGTCCGAATTCTTCGATCGCTTCCGCTATCCACCGGAATAACTGACCGGTATGTATTGATCTCCGCAGGAGTCTCGAGTATCTCCATGGCGGCTTCACGCGAGTTGTGGTCTCAGGCAACGGTCACCGAGGTTTACGCGCTTAATACATTGTTCGTCTCGGCGATATTGTGGATCACACTCGGCTTGCGCGATCGGCAGAGGAACGGGGGTGTCGGTTGGCGATACGGAGCAAGCATCGGCCTGTTATCCGGCGTTGCGCTGGGCAACCATCTGACTATCGCCGCTGTGATACTCCCGTTACTGGCATGGGGGATTCTTGGTGGTGGGGCTAGGACGCTTCGCGTCGGCCATGCCCTACCCATCATGGTGGCTGGTGCACTGGGTCTCTGTGTGTATGCATACGCCCCGATTGCATCGTCACAGGCCCCTGTGCTCAACTGGGGTCATCCCGACAGCCTCCAGGGCTTCTGGTGGATGGTGAGCGGGACGGTGTATCAGGGCTACGCATTTGGCGTAGGCGGCCAGGAACTCTGGGATCGCCTAGTTACCTCGGCGGATCTGCTCTTCGCCCAGTTCGCGTTCGTCGGCGTTTTACTAGGATTCGCCGGTTTCTCCATCATCTGGGCCCACCGCCGATATCTCACCGTAACGCTCCTCGTTTCAGTGGTGATACTGATCGCGTATGCGGTTAGCTACCGCACCGTTGACTCGTTCATCTACCTGATCCCGGTATTCATGCTGTTCTCCATCTGGATTGCGGCCGGAACCCTACGGTTGTTGTCCAACATCAACGTTATCCAGCAGGCTCTGCCCACTATGTTATCTATACGGCATAGTGTGATTGCGGCCACATTTCTCTTCGTAATTGTGGCGGCCGTTCCTGGATTCTCGATCATCACGAACTTCAGTCAACTGGACCTGAGTGATGACCATGAGGCGGCCGACTACTCGGTCGCCGCATTCGATTCCATGGAACTAGAATCAATTGTGTTGACGCGGACAGAAAACAGTGTCTTTAGCCTCTGGTACCAGTCGTATGTGGCTGAGATAGAACAGAAAGTGATGCCAGTATCCGTGCCTCACATCGTGTTCGACTGGTACTGGGATGATCTTGTGATTCAGTTCCCCGAAAGAATGCCAACAACCCGCCCTGAAAGCATGCAAGACCGGGTACTGGCCATAATTGACCATAACCTCGGCATCAATCCTCTTTACGAAGCTGACTCAGGTATGACCGCCCTGCCGGGTTTGCGCCTCGTTGAGGAGGGAATCCTGTTCAGGATTGAACCCGAGTAACTAGAGCTCCAAACGTGCCAAAAGATTTTGTGCCCTGACGACGGTCGGGCGATCAATCATCTTTCCGTCCAGGGATGTAGCGCCGCTACCCTGTTTTTCCGCCTCATCTGCGGCGTCCACGATTCTTCTGGCGTTCGTTATCTCTTCTTCCTGTGGAGTAAAAGCGTTGTTAATGATCTCGAGTTGCGCCGGATGAATCGCACACTTCCCGTCAAACCCCATCGATCGTGCCACAACTGCTTCACGGGCAAGACCTTCCGGATCCCTGAAAGCGACGTAGGGAGTATCCAGTGCTCCTACCCTGGCTGAGACTGATGCTGCGATAATCTCACCCCGTGCGTGGGCCACAGAAGGACCGTTTGGGTCGTCCGAGGAGGTGGAGGCCGCCCACCCGCCAAGATCTTTCGCTATCCCGACATCCGCCGAGAAGTCTTCTGCGCCGAAACATACAGCTGCAATGCGTGACGAGGCGCTACAGACTTCGTATGCATGCGCTATCGCACGCGCGGTCTCAATCCACGGGTAGATGGAGATTATTCCAGGTTGAAGTCCGTTACGACGCTCCGAAGCAGTGATTATTGAGTCGATGCGTCGCACATCGCCGGCGCTGCGCACTTTACCAACCGATACGCCGACAATCAGTGGCCCGATCACGGCCTCAAGGTCTTCGTCGAATAGACCGGTATCAAGTGAGTTCAATCGAGGTATTACGGGTGTGCCGCGGCTCCCCAGATTCTCCAGGTTGGCAGCAATATCGCGACGTGCTGCCGTTTTTTCTCCAAATGGCACTGCGTCTTCCATATCTGGAAAAATAGCGCCTGCCGCCGCAATAGCAGCTTTCTCAAACATATCCGGCCTGTTTCCGGGCACGAATAGGACGCTTTTTGGAACTAGCCGCATAGATCACATACTCCGGGGCGCTTGTTACAGGTTATATCACTGGTTCCGAAAGCCCAGTAGACGGCTGCATGGCGATAATGGTTGCCACAATGGCTTCAGCGCGTCCCCAGAACAAAAGTGGGCAGATTGCAGTCATAGTTGTTTTGCACACAAGTGAACCACATCCAACAAACATAAAGGTTCGAACGATTATCGAGTTCATCACATGTCACTCCGTATCGAGATAATCGCCGTCCGGGGCCTTCCGGAAGTAGTTGAGAGAGATGATCTTTCGACCATGATCTATGACGCCATCCGGGGCCAGGGGGCCGATCTTAAAGACGGAGATGTGGTTGTGGTAGCGCAGAAGATAGTGTCAAAGTCTGAAGGCGCCGTCGTTGACTTGAAGACGGTCACACCGTCAAAACGGGCGCATGAGTTGGCGGAGACGGTAAAGAAGGATCCGAGGCTTGTCGAGGTCATTCTTCAACAATCCGCACAGATCGTTCGGGCTGCTCCGGGAGTTTTGATCACCGAGACGATTCACGGCCTCGTGTGTGCAAATTCCGGGGTCGATAGTTCCAACTCGGCGCAGGAAGATCAGGTGATTATCTTGCCTCCGGACCCCGACAAATCAGCGCGCGAACTT
>JAAZYK010000157.1 GCA_014239685.1 Dehalococcoidia bacterium
CCATTCTGGACCCTGTGTTCGTGGGCGGCGTGACCGTAAGCCAAGCGACCCTCCACAACGCCGACGTAATCGCCGAGAAAGACCTCAGAGCAGGCGATATGGTGATTGTCCAGCGTGCAGGGGACGTGATCCCCCAAGTAGTCGGGTTAGCACCGCAAAACGAACGTAAATCGGATTCTAAACCGTTCGATATGCCGCACCGGTGCCCGGCGTGCAACAGCGCCGTTGTCCCGGACCAAGAGGACGTGGTCATCCGCTGCGTCAACGGCCGCTGTCCGGCGCAGGCGGTTCGATTGCTGGAGCACTTCGCATCACGAGGAGCTATGGACATTGAGGGCCTGGGAGAGAAGCTGGTCGCGGTGCTGTACCGCGATGATCTCGTGGCCGACGTGTCCGATATCTTCGATCTTGCCGGCAGCCGCGAGGATCTGATCGCCATCGAAAGAATGGGCGAAACCAGCGTCGATAATCTTCTCAAGGCGATAGATGGCTCAAAAACGCAATCCCTTGCACGGCTTATCACCGGCCTCGGCATCTCACATCTCGGCTCGGAAAACGCGGAACTGATTGCTAACCACTTTCGCTCGCTGAAGGCCCTGATCAATTCGTCCCTGAAGGTCAATATCTGGCGTCACATCCCGATCGAGGACAAAGGTCATCCGAACTTGGTCAAGAGCCTTGTTGGTATCGACGGAATTGGCCCCACTATCGCCGATAGCGTCCAGGATTGGATGCAGCTCACCTCGAACTTGCGCATTCTGAAGAACCTTGACGCGCGCGGTGTGAAACCGCCTGTGCTCGAAAAACGGGATGATGGCGATCTGCTTTTTTCCGGACTACGCTTCGTTGTGACTGGCCGGCTTGATTCACTTTCGAGGCAGGAGGCCCAGAGCAAGATCAAAGAGCTTGGCGGTGCCGTATCGTCCTCCGTATCTGGCAAGACCGACTACGTTGTCGTCGGGGCAGATCCG
The DNA here is from genome assembly GCA_014239685.1 of Dehalococcoidia bacterium. Lineage (GTDB taxonomy): Bacteria > Chloroflexota > Dehalococcoidia > Lucifugimonadales > Lucifugimonadaceae. The sequence goes on from JAAZYK010000157.1 coordinate 972, forward strand.
GGATCGAAATCCGATTCGGCAATCCGGATGAATGTTCCTGTTCTGGAAGAAGACCAGTTCCTTAGATTCCTCGGCGGTGAGATGCCCGACGTTGACGAGACAACCTAGATCACGGTCTACCAAACTTAAGGCGCACACAAACTACTATTCGATGATCCTCAAGCCAATGACTTATCATCGGTTCACACACGAGCGAACTAGAGTTCAGCACGCACATTTAAAAACCCGACAAAGACATAATAAGTGCGGAGAATGAAACATGATCTCGCCGTCGGGGCGAGCGGCTCCCACCACCGGGTGGATCAGCGCTTTCGGACCATCTTAGTGGCGATGTAATTGATCTCCTTCGTGAGTTCCTCGCTGCTTATAACCGACAGGAATAGTCATTAGTGCTCAAGAAGTTTCTGGACCCATTCAGGCTCCTCAAGGGTGAAGAACATGAGCGTCGCGAACGGGCGAGCGCACATAAACCCTTGATCGTGATCGGCCTCGCCAATCCGGGCGCAAAGTTCCTCGGGACACGTCACAACGTAGGCGCTATGTGTGTAGATGAGCTAGCTCGCAGGGCTGGTACGCGTCTTGAAAACAAGGTGCGCGATACCGAACTTGCGGAGACCGAGATCGGGGAAGCACCGGCGATCATCGGCCGGCCGATCACCTATGTAAATGAAAGTGGAAAGTCTGTCAGAAACGTTCTCCGCAAATTCAACGCGGAGCCAAATCGGCTATTACTGATCGTGGACGACATGGATCTAAAGATCGGCCGTCTCCGCTTGCGGGCGGGCGGAAGTTCGGGCGGCCACAACGGTCTAAAGTCCGTACGGCAAGCGACGGGCACCGACGATTTTCCTCGCCTGCGAATCGGGGTCGGTAGGCCGCCGGCGGGCATTGATCCGATCCAGCATGTCCTCGGGCGATTCCGCCCCGACGAAAGAGAGCTCATCGAGAGCGGGGTGAACAGGGCCGCCGATGCCGTAGAGGCGATCCAGCGTGAAGGCCTGGAGCGGGCGATGGAGATTTACAATCGCCCGGTATAAAACGACCCGTTAATCGCAGAACCATACCAACCCTAAGGCTCTCGAAGGGCCCGCCTGCCATCTAGACCTTTCCGCTACGAGAAGGGCAATACCCGCAAGACGCTAATGTGTTCTTGAACGAATCCGTTCATTCAACAACGTGGGGACCCTAGCCCTGAGGATATGAATCGTACTGTTTCGATATGAGACTTGATGCCTTGGCCTCTCCCGCTGCGAGGGCAAGCCTTAGCGTCCGCTAGCCTATCGAGTCAAATCCTGTGTACGGTCGAAGAACTTCCGGAATAGATACTGTCCCGTCTGCCTGCTGATAGTTCTCCAGAATTGCGATTACGATCCGGGGCAGCGCCAACCCAGAGCCGTTCAGCGAGTTAACGAAAGCCGGGCTACCACCGCCTTCGGGCCTGAACCGCGTATTGGAACGTCGGCCCTGAAAATCTGTACAGTCCGATAGCGAACTGACCTCCAGCCATTCCTGGGAACCCGGCGCCCACACCTCCAGATCGAAAGTCTGTGCGGACTGGAAACTGATGTCTCCCGTCGCCAGCGCCAGCAACCGCCACGGCAGACCGAGCCGCTCGCACAGGTCTATCGCGTCGGCGATCATCTCGTCCAGCACACCCTCGGAGTACTTCGGGTCTACGAACTGGAACATCTCCACCTTTTCGAACTGCCTCACCCGCTTGATCCCTCGTGTGTCACGCCCGGCTGCAGTACGTTCTCTACGGAAACACGGCGTGTGCGCGACGTACTTAAGCGGCAAACGCCCTGGGTCGATGATCTCCCCGGCGTGCAGGTAATTCAGCGTCACTTCGGCAGTCGGAATCAGCCAGAGATCATCCTCGTCATCATGAAACATGGTGTCTGCAAACTTAGGCAGATTCCCAGAAGCCGTCATCGCCTCAGAACGGATCATGAACGGCGGCGCAATCTCTATGTAACCGTGCTCACGCGTATGCACATCCAGCATCCAGTCAGACAACGCCCGTTGCAGCGCAGCGCCCTTGCCTTTCAGGACATAAAAACGCGCGCCCGACATGTTGGCCCCGGCCGGGAGATCGAAGATCCCAGTGCGCTCAGCGAAATCCCAGTTCGGCTGCACCTCGAAGTCACGTTCCACCCGGGCCGATTCATCTCGGACAACGATATTGGACTCTTCGTCCGCACCAATCGGTACCGCATCTTTCGGGAGGTTTGGCAGAACAATTAGGAGTTCATGGAGCTTCCCCTGAATCTCCTCCTGCTCCGCCTCGATGGTCTTGATACGCTCACCAACAGACCGCATCTCGGCGATCTGCTCAGGCGAAGGCCTGCCACCCCGGCTCACTTCATTGCGCTTCGCACGCAGCTCATCGCCCTCGTGTACCAGCGCGCGTCGTTGCGAATCAAGTTCAACCATCTGATCGATCGGCGGATTTTCGCCGCGGTCTAACAGCTTCTGGCGAACGAATTCCGGGTCGTTGATTATTTGTTCAATTGAAAGCATTTCGTTCTCTGGAAATCAGGATGTTACGGAGGCGGTTTTGGAGGCGATTCACTAATCCCTGAGTTGGGGATAGAGGATGACCTCCCTGATAGACCGTTCACCCGTAATCAACATGGCAAGCCGGTCGACACCGAGTCCCACTCCCCCCGTGGGCGGCATTCCGTGCTCGACTGCGACCAGAAAGTCTTCATCGAGCCGGTCCATCTCGTCATCGTCGTGCGCACGACGGAGGCGTTCCTGCTCCTCAAAACGCTCTCGTTGGTCTACCGGATCGTTGAGCTCCGTGAATGCGTTACACAGCTCATGTCCGCCGACAAAGCCCTCGAACCGCTCGACAATGCCGTCAAACCCGGGCTTGCGCTTTGCGAGCGGAGACATCTCGACCGGATAGTCGACAAGGAATGCTGGTTGAGTGAGATTCGGCTCCACGTGATCCGAGATCACTTTGTCCAGTAGCCTGCCCCAGTTAGCGCCCGGCTCGACATGGATATTACGCTCACGCATCGCCTCTGAAAGTGACTCGACGTCCTTGCACTCGACAAAGTCGATACCGGAACGACTTTTCACTTCTTCACGCAGGTCAAGGCGTGGCCACGGTGGAGTCAGGTTTATCGGTTCCTCGCCCTCTTCCGCTGCCGGAACAATCATTGATCCGGTAACCTCCCGGGCGATAGTCGAGACCATCTGTTCAACCATTTCCATGACGTCCTGATAGTCGGCGTAAGCCTCGTAACTTTCGATGGTCGTGAATTCCGGGTTGTGGTCCAGGTCGATTCCTTCGTTGCGGAAGATACGGCCGACCTCGAACACCTTATCGAATCCGCCGACAATCAGCTTTTTGAGATGAAGTTCCGTGGCAATCCGCAGATACAGATCCCGGTCAAGCGCGTTGTGGTGTGTCCCGAAAGGCCGTGCGGCCGCGCCCGCTGGCACGCTCACCAACATCGGTGTCTCGACCTCCATAAAACCCC